>PMIZ01000119.1 GCA_003157225.1 Actinomycetota bacterium
GGTGCTCGATCATCCGGAAGTCACGATGGTTCTCTCGGGGATGAACGTGGACGAGCACATTCGGCAGAACGTCGAGATCGTGTCCGACGCGCTACCGGGGGGCATGAGCGGGCAAGAGCATGAGGTGGTCGCCCGGGTGCGGGAGGCGTACAACCGTGTCCTCACTGTGAGATGCACCGGCTGCGCCTACTGCATGNNCCTGCCCGGCGGGCATCGACATCCCCGCCGCCTTCAAGAACCTCAACGACTACCACATGTTCTCCAAGTGGGAGTCTCGTCTCAATCACGCCCTCTATCTGGGGATACGCACGCCGAAGGGCGAGCCGATCTGGACCGACGGCTGCACCGACTGCGGCACGTGCGAGAAGAAGTGTCCCCAGGAGATACCGGTGCGCGCAACCTTCACACAAGTCCGGGCCGACCTCGAAGGACCGCTGGTGAAGGCCATGGCGCGCCTTGGGAGGGCCGTCATGAACAGAGGGCAGAAGTCAACCGAGCAGATCGAGGCGGCCGGCGAGTAGGTCGCGGGCGCCGGCCGCGGCTGCCGGTCCGAGTTCGGCCGATGGCCCGCCCTGACCCACCGTACGCGACCTGCGGCGCGTGCCAATGACACGCGCTTCCGCTGTGTGGGCGCACGGCGTTTGCGCTGCCGGCCCGCGGGTTGCACAATGAGCAGGATCGACCGACCCAACAGGAGAAGCGATGCCCATGACGGAAGCAACGGGATCCGATGAGATCATCATCAGGGATCTGCGGCTGGAGGACTACGAGGCGGTCACGCGTTTGTGGACTGAAGCAGGATTGTCCTTCCGTCCGCACGGTCGCGATAGCGTGGTGAAGATGGCCCTCGAGTTGACCCGGGGGACCGCCGTATTCCTCGTGGCCGAAGCGCGAGGGGCCCTGGTCGGCGTGGCCCTTGGTACTCACGATGGCCGCAAGGGCTGGATCAACCGGCTGGCGGTGGCGAGCGGCTACCGGCAAAGAGGTATCGGAACTCGTCTGGTCGCCGAGGTGGAGGCGCGGCTCGCGGAGATGAGCATCGACATCGTCGCCGCGCTCATCGAGACGCACAACGAGGACTCGTTGGCCTTCTTCCGCAGCATCGGGTACCTGCACGACCCCGAGATCGAGTACGTCAGCAAGCGCGCTTGGCCCGAGTCGTGAGCAGGCCGCCCGGGAAGGCCGGTCGGTGGGACGAGCCAGGGAGGCCGTGTAGTCGCGCCACTTTCGGGGCGTTTGCCTCTACTCTTTGGGTCGCGCAGTGTGGCGTTCGTCGCCCTTTGAGCCACCGAACGGCCGGCTCTGCCTACCCACGGCCATCATGTAGACCGTGCCTTCGGTCTCTCCGTCCACGCCGATGAGCGCGTTCACCTCATCATCGTAGAAGGCGGCGACCGGGCAGGTTCCTAAGCCCTGCGCCACTGCGGCCAGCGACAGCTGAGCCGCCATGTGGCCCGCGTCCAGGTAGAAGTAGCGGTATGCCCGATCCCGGTACTTCCACACCGAGCGGGCGAAGACGGCCGTCCACAGGAACACTGCCCCAGCCTTGGCGCACATGAGCTGATCGAGGGCGGAAGCAGCGATCTCGCTGCGAAGATCTCCGGTCTTGAGTTGCTCGAGCGAATGGCTGCCTTCGGTGATGGGACGCTCGAGGATGTCGATGCCGGCCACCCGGTAGTGATAGAGACCGGGCTCGAGGCCCTCGACCTTGTTCACGAGGATGTACGTCTCAATGGGGTAGAGCGCGCCGGCTGTCGGAGCCGCGCGGTAGAAGTCCTGGCCGTGGGGCGTGATGTAGGAGGTGGTGATGCCGGCCGAGGCCCAGAGAAGCCGCGAGAGCTCAAGCAGCGATAATGGGGTGGCGCCGAAAGAGCGGACGCTTCGACGGCGGGACACGCAGGTGAACACGTCCGGCCCCGGGTACTCGTCCAACGCGGGCGCGGGGGTGGGGAGGGCGATCACGGGAGCGTAGCTGTAGAACTTGTAGACGGGCGGCTTGGTCCGCCAATCAAGCTCGTGCTCCTCCAGAGAGTCCCTGTGGTAGGATGTCGCGTCCTGGAACGCCTGTCCGGGATGTTCCGGCATTTCTCCTCCTGCGCGCGTCGATCGGCAGCGACGTGGTAGGCTGAACAGCTACGGTCGAGCCGGTGGGCCGCCACGTCCTTTGGTGCAAAGTTCCCACATGAACGGTTCAGAGACAAGTCACCACCAGCAGGCGCCGCCCCGGACGTATTGCTTCCAGCTTGGCGTTATCTGCACCGCCAGCTTCGTGGTGTGGTCTGTCTTCGGAGCCATCCTCCCATACCTGCCCGTCTTCCTCCAGGAACAGGCCCACGCCTCGCTGTGGTTGATCGGAGTGGTGGCTGCATTCTACTACGTGGGCACCCTCATCTTCTTCGCCCCGTTGGGCGCCTAGGCGACTCTATCGGCCACAAGCCCATGGTCGTCTCGGGAGCGTTCTTGTATGCGGTGGCGACGCTGCTGTTTGCGTCGACCACGCGTCCCGCCTGGTTCATCGTCTTCAGGTTGCTCGAGGGGATAGGGGCGGCAGCCATCACGCCCGCCGGCCAGGCGTTGGTAGCCGACAGGTGGTGCCTCGGCGCTGGCTGGGGAGTGTGCAGGGGCTTGAGTCGACCTCCGTGCAGGTAGCGGCTCTGGTGGGGACGCTTTCAGCCCCGTTTCTCTACCGCTATCTGTCCGGCTTGTCATCAGCGTGGCAGGTGGGGTGTCGGTGGTCGGACTGGCCTTCGCCGGCCCCATACTCTACAAGGTTTGGCGGGACTACGCGGACGACAGGGAGCGCGGGCTGGTCGCCGAGCGAGGTGCGGCCGTCCGGGGCGTTGGAGCTCCCGTGGCCGCGGCGCCACCCGCTGACGCGCTACTCTCCGTGCATGAGAACGACTAGAACGGTATAGTGGTCTACATGGATGACAGTCTCGAGCCCGCGCAGGATGAACGCCGTTGCGAGGAACGGCGCACCAGCCGGTCCTACGTATTCCGTGACAAGCGCACCGGTTTCGACCGGAGAGCAGCCCCGGATTACGCGACTGCCAGAGGCTTCGTTCACCATCTCCTCATTGCCTTGCGCGACAGCTCCCGCACGCTCATGGTGGTGTTGCTCACGGTCAACGTGCTCAACCTGGTCGATTTCGCGCTGACTCTCAACGCTCTTGCCATAGGGGCGACCGAAGCGAATCCTGTCATGGCCTCTCTGTTCGAGGCCAGCCCTGTGTGGGCCGGCATCTTCAAGATGGCCGCCGTGGCCCTAGCCAGCCTACTGGTATGGGAATGGAGGCGCTATCGCAAGGCGCTGCTGGCCGCCATGACGATGCTGGCCGTCTTCACAGCGGTGTTCGTCTACCACATAGTCGGGTTGGCGCTCTTTCGGTAGCCGTGGCCGGGAGGCTGCTACGCACCACGCGTGCGCAGCGCCAGGTTCACCGGCAGGGCTTTTGGTGCGGCCTGCGCATCGGCGGGCAGGACGAAGTCACTGTCCGGCGGCAGCATCGCTCGCAGCTCCTCGTCGGTGTCGAGGATATTGAGGAGCGCCTCCACTACTTGGGGATCGAATTGGCCGCCGCTACAGCGACGCAGTTCTCGCATGGCCTCGCGGTGGGTCCTGCCTGACCGGTAGGGACGGTCGGAGCGGATAGCGTGATAGGCGTCAGCGGCCGCGATGATGCGTGCCCCCAGGGGAATGTCCTCACCGCGCAGATGCTGCGGGTAGCCCGTGCCGTCCCATCGCTCCTGATGGTGCAGTACGAGCGGTACGACGTCGGTCAGCTCGGGCGCCTGCTCCATGATCTGCCTCCCGAGCACGGGGTGCTGGCGGATGCACTCCCATTCTTCGCTTGAGAGGCTTCCTTCTTTGGCGAGTATGGCGTCGGGGACTCCGATCTTGCCCACATCGTGCAGCATGGCGCCCACAGTGATGCGGGAAACATCGGTGGACGCGAGGCCGATGCGGCGCGCGACGGCCGCCGAGAGCTCGGAAACCAGCCGCGAATGCTCATGGGTATAGCCGTCGCGGATGTCGACCGCGGCCGCGAGACTCCGAACGATGGCTCCCCTGCCGGAGTGCGGAAGGGGGACGACGTTGCTCGGCGCCTCGCGGCTGGGCAGGTCGCGAAAGAGCTGCACCTGATTGCCGCCCATCGCCTTGGCGAAGGCCAGCGCCTTGTGGGCCACCTCCACCAGCTCGGGTGCCGAGGCGCCGTCCGCGGGGTAGGAGCAGAGGCCCAGGCTCACCGTGATGCGTATCTCGATGCCTTCGTGGTCCATGAACACCCAACCGCCGATGCTTTGCCGCAAACGCTCCGCCACCTCCACGCCTCCCTTCTCGTAGGTGTGAGGGAGGATCATTGCGAACTGATCGCCACCGAAGCGTGCCACGAGATCGATCTCGCGCAACTGGGCCTTGAAGCGCCGAGCCAGGTCGAGGAGGATCCTGTCGCCGATCCGATGGCCATGACGGTTGTTCACTTGGTGAAAGTTGTCCAGGTCGAGCATGGCGAGAATGAAGGTGTCGCCGAAGCGATAGGCGCGCTCGCACTCGTGGGCGAGCCGGTCCTGAAAGACCCTATGGCTGGCGATGCGGGTGAGAGCGTCCACCGTAGCAGTGTCGACGAGTTTGGCGGTTTCGACCGCCCGCTCCTTGCGGAGCGAGAGGGTCAGCGAGAGAGCGATCACCGCGGCCGCCAGCACGACAGCCTGAGCGACGGGGAAGACCGGTTGCCCACCGGTAGGCAGGAAGACCAGGAGCACAGCAACCGCCGCCAGCAGGCCGAGAAGGAGGATGGCCGCGGAGCGGATCGAGCGGCGGAACCGCCCCGACTTCGACATCCAGGCGAACACGACAAAAGCGGCGCCGACAAAGCCTGTTCCGGCCGTCGCCAGAATCGCCCGGAGCAGAGTGTACGCGTCGATGGTCGTCTCCTTTCTCGTTGACGACAAGTCTTCGACGGTACACGCGGCACTCCTTCGGAGAGCGCCTTCCTGCTAGGAGTAGCGCTGCTCCCGCCAGGGGTCACCCAGAGCGTGGTATCCGCGCACCTCCCAGAACCCCAGTCGCTGCTCGGCGGTGAACTCTATTCCCCGCAACCACTTGGCACTTTTCCACAAGTAGAGACGCGGCACCAGCAGCCGGACCGGGCCGCCGTGCTCGGCCGTGAGGGGCCTGCCCTCGTACTCATACGCGACGAGCACGTCGTCCCTCAGCAGCTCCTCCAGAGGCAGGTTAGTGGTCCAGCCGCCATAGGCGTGGATGACTACGTGGCGGGCTTCCGGCTTGACGACCTGGCCATTGAGGAGGTTCGATATGCGGACGCCCTTCCAGTGAGTGTCGAGTTTGGTCCAGTCGGTGACGCAATGGAGGTCGGACACCTGCTCCGTCGCGGGCGAGGCGAGGAGTCCCTTCCAATCCAGAGTGAGTCCTGGTTCGACTAGACCGGAGATCGTGAGGCTCCAGCCGGCCGGATCCACCCGCATCACCGAGCCGGAGTGGAGCACGGGGAAGTCGGTCACCAGTCGTTGGCCGGGCGGTATGCGTCCTCTAGCCGAGCGGTCCATCACGCGCCTCCTCCTCAGAACAAATGGAAAAGCCGTCCCACACGGAACGGCTTGCCCATTCAGTTACTGTTCGAATGGTGCTCCGCGAATCAGCCGCGGGCCCGTTCGGCCTACTCGATGCTGATCGCGCCTTCAGGGCACTCGTCAGCGGCCTCTTCGCAACAGCCGGCGTCTTCGCACGCGTTGGGGTCGATCACGTGGGAGATGCCGTCGTCGCCGATCTCGAAAACGTCGGGGCAGATATCCTCGCAGATACCGCACCCGGTGCAAAGATCGGGATCGACTTTGGGAACACCCATGGTACTCCTCCTTTGGAGCTTGCAAGCGAGTGAAATATAAGCAAAGCCACGAGGCGAGTGCAAGCTGGCGTTGTCGCTATTTACGAGTCCCCTACTCCCGAGCCGGGAGACAGGCGCGGCTCGGCCCGGGGTCTTCCAGAAGCAGAGTCGGAGGATCGCCTCCGGCTGCTCGCGAGGCCGCGATCCACGCCTGGGGTAATGCTACCCCTCGGGGGTCGTGGCCAAGCACGGTTCCGATGAAGGAGGCCCAGGCCCGCGGAGTGGCGTCCACCGGATCGTATCCGCCTCCGCCGACGATGAGCCAGCGCCCCGAACAGCAGTGATGCACGAGATCATGGATGCGGCTGGCCAGCCGCGGATAGACGGCGAGCGTGGCGTTGAGATCGGTGAGCGGGTCGGCGTGGTGGGTGTCGGCGCCGATCTGGGTGAGGAGAATATCGGGGGCGAAGGTTTCGAGAGCCGGGACGACCACCTGCTCCAGCGCGTCCAGAATGTCGTTGTCGCCCGCGCCCGGCTCCAGAGGCACGTTGATGCACGCCCCTTCACCCTCCCCCGAGCCGGTCTCATCCACGCCACCAGTGCCGGGGAAGAGGTAGCGACCAGATTCGTGGATGGAGATGGTGAGCACGCGCGGATCATTGTAGAAAGCGGCTTGGACGCCGTCGCCGTGGTGGGCGTCAAGATCCAGGTAGGCGACGCGCCGGCCCGACTCGAGAGCCAAGGCTATGGCCGCGGCGGAGTCGTTGTAGATGCAGAAGCCGGAAGCCCGAGCCTTGTGCGCATGGTGTTGCCCGCCCGCCGGGCTGTAGGCGTGGTCGGCGAGGTCCTCGAGAAGGGCGCACATTCCCTGAATGGTCGCACCGGTGTAGAGAGCGGCCGCATCGTGCATCTGCGGGAAGATCGGGTCGTCGGGGGTGCCCAGGCCGTACAAGCTGAGGTCCGTGCGAGGGCGTTCTCCGCGAGCGATGGCCTGGGCCTGTTGGACGGCCTGGACGTACGGATAGGTGTGGACCGCGAGCAATTCGGAGAGAGTGGCAAAGCGCGGCGGCACGATTTGGATGCCGGGAGACGCGAGCCAGTGG
>PMIZ01000408.1 GCA_003157225.1 Actinomycetota bacterium
TGGCAATGCGCACGAGGGTATCACTTCGCAGGACCGGTCTTCTTCCCAAGCGGCAATAGCGCCGCTTCCAGGCCGCGGCCCGCGGGGTGCTGGTAGCATTACGAGCCGTTCTTGGTGTTCGTTCCCCAGATGGAATCTGCCCGGAATAGCGTCGTGTCAGCGCTCGGCGCTCCAACACGCCACCTCATGCCTGAGGATCGCTATGCGTCTCAGGCCCGGTTACCCTGCCTCATTCAGCCCGCTCACGTGCACGACCGGGGATGCCGATTAGTTGGGAGGGCACCCGGATCACGCATTTCCGGAAGACACAGCGATGCTCGGGAGAAGTGGGTGAGGAGTTTCAAGGGATTCAAGGCCGGTCTGTCTTGTGCAGTCGTCGACATGACGCCGCCGACGCGAAGCGTGCCGGGGCATCTACGTGTTCTCGCTGCGTCCGCCCTGGTCTTGGCCATCTGCCTGTCGGGTCTTGCCGGCACCGCTCAGGCGACCACCACTGCATCCACCCTGGCGCCGCCGGTTATCCATGCCAAAGCGGCGATACTGGTCGACATGGGCACCGGCAGGGTGCTCTACTCGCACGATGCGAACGCATGTAGACGAATGGCCTCGACCACCAAGATCATGACGGCTCTCCTGGTCCTGGACACGCTCCCGCTTGATCGGGTGGTGACCGTTTCCCCTCGGGCCGCTGGGGTGGGGGAGTGGTCCCTCGGCCTGAAAGCGGGCGACCGCCTCACGGTGAAGCAGCTTCTCTACGGGGCACTGGTCTACAGCGCCAACGACGCAGCCTTTGCTTTGGCCGAGGCCTGCAGTGGCAGTATGGAAGCTTTTGTCAAGAAGATGAACCAGAGGGCTGCGGCCTTCGGCCTGTCGAACACCCACTATGTCAACCCCGATGGGCTCGACGCCCCGGGCCAGTACTCATCGGCCCGCGATCTGGCCATTCTGGCGCGGCGCGCCATGCGGAACGCGGAGTTCCGCGCGATAGTGGGAACGGTGACCTACAGCATCACTCTGCCTGGCCAGTCCAAGCCTTTCGCCTTTCGCAACGTGAACAAGCTCCTGGGAACCGCAAGCTGGGTCACCGGCATCAAGACCGGCTCAACCAACCAGGCCGGCATCTGTCTCGTAGCCTCCGGCAGCGAGAACGGGAAGTCCGTCATTAGTGTCGTCCTTGGAGAAGCAAGCGCGCCGCAAACCTGGTCCGACAGCAAGGCCCTGCTCACCTATGGATTCAAGCGGGAGTGACTCGCAGTGTCGAACGGCAGCCTGGACTTCAGCGCCGCTCTCTCCGGAAAGACTGAGGTGCCCTTGGTCGCCTGCTTCCTCCGGCGGCCGCACCTTGACGGAGGTCCTTCGGGGTCTCCGTTCTTGTGCGCGGTTCTTTTTCCTTCGGCAGCGACCAGACTTGCCCGTTCTGATGACACTACGTGCTCTTAGTGTTCCTTTCTCACCGGGAAGCTATGGACAGGTCAGACTGGCCTACATGAAGAGTGAAACCTGAAATGATCTTGACGAAGTCCTGACACTTCCTTAACGTCCTTCGGCGAAGCTGGAGCGCGGACCTACTGCATGCGGAAAGGATGGGTGAACCCATGGTGCCGAGGTGGATCCCTTCCAAGCGCTCGCTGCTTCTGCCCCTTGCCTTGGTGATAGTTCTTGGTCTGCTCGGGCTTGTGGTCTCTTCCTTCTTCGACATCGGAGTCGCCCAGGCGGCGGCGCGGCCCGTCGTCACCGGGGTGAGCCCCCGCAGTGGTCCGACGAGTGGCGGCAACGTGGTCTACATCACCGGCACCGGCTTCACCGGCGCCACCTCGGTCCGCTTCGGCACGGTGACGACCACGCATTTCACCGTCCACTCCTCCACCAAGATCACGGTGACGGTGCCCCCGCACGCCGTGGGCGCGCATGACGTGAACGTCACTACCTCCGGTGGGCGGAGCCTGAGCAACAGCGTCGACAAGTACACGTACAAATGAGAGAGCTACTGGCCCGGGCGGCCCTGTAGCTCAGAAGCAAGGGCACGAGGGGGTAGGTACTGGCCATCGACGAAGCACCGGGGTCGTCTCCAGACCGCAGGAGCATATGACCGGCCCAAATCGCACGGGGAAAGCCGGATCCCGGCGGTGGATCGTCGCCACCTCGCTCGCGCTCGTGGTCGTGGCCGCTCTCGTTCTAACAGTCGCTTGGCCAGGCGCGAAGCGAGCTACGACCATATCCGCGAACTCGACTGGCCCGGTCGCGAGAACCACAACCACAACTTCGCCTGCGGGGGTTTCCCTAGCTGGTAACACCCATGCCTCTTCTCGCCAGCCGCCAGCTAGCGGCCGGGCGGGCTCCCGTATTGGCGGAGCGAACATGGCATCTGCCGATTCCTCTCAGCTCCCGGCCGGCCTTCCGCGGTCTGCCCGGCCCATAAGGCTGCCTATTCTGATGTATCACCAGGTGGACCTGATTCCACCGCCAACCGGCCGTTACTCCGCCGCGCTCACCGTCACCCCCCAGCAGTTTCAGGCCGAGATGAACTACCTAACCCGATCCGGCTACCATCCGGTGACGCTCCAGCAGATCTACGGCGCTCTCGCGGGCAAGGTGCAGCTGCCAACCAAGCCGATTGCGATCACCTTCGACGATGGCCCTCTCGACAACTTCACCGTGGCCTTCCCGATCCTGAAGCGCCACGGTTTTG
This sequence comes from Actinomycetota bacterium, assembly GCA_003157225.1. The sequence continues at coordinate 2,690 of PMIZ01000408.1, forward strand.
TCGCGAGTTTCTTCGTCATCACCGGGGCGGTCGGCAAGCCCGAGTGCATGTCCTGGGAGGACCTGCGGGTGATGCAGGCGGCGGGAATGGCCATCGAGTCGCACACCGTGCACCACTTGGATTTGAGAAGCCTGGGCGCTACGCGCCTGGCCGAGGAGCTAACGCAGTCGCGGGCCATGATCTTGGATGAACTGGGCAAAGCTCCCGACTGCCTGGCGTACCCAGCTGGCAAGTACAACCCGGCGGTCGTCGCCGCGACCCGTGCCGCCGGCTATCTCACGGCCGTCACGACCCATTTCGGAACGAGCTTGAGCCCACTCTCCTGTTACGCCTGGCCGCGGGTGAGGGTGCTGGCCAAGGAAGACCTGGCAAGCTTCGTTCGAAGTATCGAGGGTAGTTCCGGGAAGAGGCCTGCTTTCAGATAGTCAACTGCTTGAGCGGCCGGCTCTGCTCGTCCTCGAGGGGCACATCGCCATTTGGTCTTTGTGTTCGTTCCCGGCTGGAAAGTCTTGCAGAGGAGATCTTGCTTAGGTTCTCGGGCATTCCAGGTTGAGAGGTCACGATGGCACTTGCTTTCTCAGGCCGGAGTGAGCGATAACTGGTGTTGTTCTGGAAGGCGAGCGCAACAGGGGTGGGACATGCTGACCGAGAAGCAGATGAGAAAGACGGTGCGTACGGCTGATGGTCATCTGCTCTGGACCGGCGGTCTCGCCAATGGATATCCGGCCGTCAAGTGCGGGGGCAGTACCTTCTACCTGAAACGGGCCCTGTGGGAAGAGATTCACGGAACCATCCCCGAGGGCGCCGTTGTCATCTCGACCTGCGGTAGGCGTACATGTGTCGAATCGGCTCACCTTGGGCTGAGCACTCCAAGGCGATATGCGAGCGTCCGGGACGCACTGGGCAGGTATGCGACCAAGGCGGAGAAGAGCGAGCAGGCGCTAGGGCCGGTCTCCGTCGGCTAGGAGACGCCCCCTTTGCAGAGTTGAGTGAAGTTACAGCTCTGACAGAGGCCGGACTCCTTGCGTGGGAACTCGCCAGCGTCGAGTGGGGCATTCGACTCTACGTCCAGCAGGAAGGAACGCATCTCCTTCACCCCGGTCGAGACTGCGTCGGCGCAGAAGGCGCGGAGGTCATCAGGCACCGTCACCTGCTTTTCTTCGCCGGTCAACAGGTAGTGTAGAGCGGCCCGAACCGGAAGCTGGTCGAGCGACGGCTCGCCCTCACGAAGACAATGGGCCGCCAGGGTCACCTGGAGCTCATCGTCCGCACTCGGCCGGCCGGACTTCCAATCGATGAGGTATGCAACACCCTCATGGACGTAGGCCATGTCGCCGGCAGCAAAGGCGGTGACTTCGTCAAGGAAGAAGTGGGCAAAGGCGGGGATGAGAAGGCCGCCCTCCCGGCCACAGCCTCGCAGGCGCACCCAGTGGTCAGCGGCGAGGAGATGCTTGTGGCACGCGTCCAGTTTCTGGTTCAGGCGATCGGTCTCGGCCGCGGATGGGGGGCAACCCTCTACGTAGAACGAGCGCAGCATCGTATGGTCTTTGGGCTTCGTCTCGAAGGCGAGCCGTTCTTCCTTGGAGGACCGCCAAGCATCGCGCAGGGTCCTACGGGTGCGCTCTTCAAGCTCGGCGGCTGAAGGCAACGGCTCGTCCATGCGCACCTTAGCCTCGATCTCCCGAGCGCGCACGTCCATCTCCTGGCCAAAGATGGCGTCCAGGCCGGTCAGCTTGGAGAGTCGGTACGCCAGCTTGGCTTGCTGCGGGGCCTCTCGGAGCCAGCCGTTGTGGGAGAGGTAGTAGCGGTAGTAGTAGGCGCGGGGACAGTCACGCAGCAGCCGCTGCCGGCTGATGGACCAGGAGAACTCGGGATAGGGACGGATCTCAAACACGTTCCGGAGTTTAGCAGCCGTAGTGAGCGCCCTTCTCGCGTTGCTCACGGGGGTCAGTACAACGGCGCCGAGAGTGGGAATGTCTCGCGGACCAGCACGATCCTTGCGTGGTGTGCCCACGCCAGAGGCACTCTCGAGGACCGTTGCACGGCGCATGTTGAGGATTTGGCCGGCGGGGAAAGGTGAGTGGCTGTCACCCTTGCGTTCGCTGTAGGGCCTGTGAGCGGCCCGTTTCCCTCCGGTGGGGGGTATTGGTCCTGTTTTGCGTGGGAGGGGCCTTACCACCAAACCCCCCAGGGGGATTTGAGGCGATGTGAGAGCGCTCGCCTGAAGCGTCCTTAGCCTCTGGCGTCCGCCGCCAGGGACGATCGCCTGGCCGAGGTTCCTTGCGCAATGACTTCGCCCCACCGGCACTCACGCGAGAACCGGCTGTTCGGACTATAGTAAAAGGGAGACCGACGAATGGGGTCAGGTCTACCAAAAGGGGGGCGCCATGAGGAAGTCGTCCCTGGTTCTCGTGCTGGTGTTCGGCTGTGCTCTTGTTCTGGGCGTTGAGGAACGTGGCTCCGTATCCGGCAGAGAAGGAGTGCGATGACTACGGACTCCATGACTTCAGGTTGGTACTACTCCAAGCGGGGCGATCCTACCGGGCAGCGGATCGGTCCCCTCACCTGGGAGCAGCTCTACTCGCTGGCGCAGACGGGACAGCTAAGTTCCGATGACATAGTCTGGAATCCGCAGCTTCCCGATTGGCTTCTCGCCTCCCAAGTCCCTGGACTCTTTCCGGCGGCGGCCGCTCCCGCCGTACAGGCGCCCCACCCTGCGCCGGGGCAAGCGGGAGCCGTCTACCAGGGACGGGCAACCCAGACTGCAGCCCCACCCTCCACCGCTCGTCGCCGCTCCTCGCTCTATTGGGTCGTGCCGCTGGTCGTGCTGATACTGGTCGGCGCTGCTCTCGGAGCCTATTTCGGCTTGCGGGGCGGGGGTAACGGATCGACCGGCACCAAAGCAACCTGGACCAATCTCAATCCCTCTGGTGACGTGCCGCACAAGCGCTCGGGTCAGTCCATGATCTACAACCCAGACACCGGCAAGGTGATTCTTTTCGGAGGGTGTCCTGGGGCGACCCTCGAGGGCTCTACCGTGACTGAGCAGAAATACACC
>PMIZ01000065.1 GCA_003157225.1 Actinomycetota bacterium
CACCCTGTAGCCGGCCATGGCCGCCGTGGCCAAGTTGGTGCCATGGGCGGAATCGGGGACGATCACTGTGTCGCGAAGAGCACCCCCGTGCTCTCGGTGAAACGCCTTGATCATGAGTATCCCGGCGAGCTCCCCGTGCGCACCCGCGGCGGGCTGGAGGGTGGCGGAATGCAGGCCCGTGATCTCGGCGAGGGCCCGTTCCAGCGCCCACATCAGTTGGAGCGCACCCTGCACCTCCGATTCGTCCTGGTACGGATGAAGATCGGCGAATCCGGGCAGCGCGGCAATCTCGTCGTTGATCTTGGGGTTGTACNNTTCATGGTGCACGACCCGAGCGGGTAGAAGCCCAGGTCTACAGAGTGGTTGAGATGTGAAAGGCGCGTGTAGTGCCTCACGACCTGTGGCTCCGCGAGCTCGGGAAGCCGCGGCGCGGCTTCCCGCAACTCGACCCCAGGGAGGAGCGTCGTCATCTCTGCTTCGGGGACGCCGGAGGCGGGTAGCTGAACCCCTCTGAGGCCAGGTCTGCTCTTGTCGAAGATGAGCGGTTCCATCAGGCGCGACCTTGAGCTGAGGTTTCCGGGCATCCGCAGATGGGCCCCCGGTCCAGCCCCGATCCTCGGTTCGCATCCAGGATCTCACGAGCAGCGGCCACGTAGCGGTCGAGCGCCTCGGGAGGGTTGAGCTCCGTCACCGCGACGAGTATGGAGCCCGGCCGGCCGAACCGGCTGAGCGGCACTCCAGGGTCGACCCCGCGCGCCCGCATGGCATGCGCGAACTCGACATCGTCCATGGGGAGGTCCAGCGCGAACTCGTGGAAGAACGGTCCCGTCACCGCCGGTATGACCCCTGGGAGTGAGCAGAGTCGTGAGTGTAGATCGTGTGCCCTGCGGACGCACAGCTCGCCGAGCTCCCTCAATCCGTTGGGTCCCAGCAGGGACAGGTAGACCGTCGCCGCAAGTGCGTTAAGCGCCTGGTTGGAGCAGATGTTCGACGTGGCTTTGGCCCTGCGGATATGCTGCTCCCGGGCCTGCAGAGTAAGGGTGTAGCAGGTCCGGCCGTCGGCATCCACCGTCTGGCCGACGAGCCGGCCGGGGATCTGGCGCAGATGTGCCTCGCGGCAGGTGAGGAAGCCCACGCTTGGACCGCCAAAGGACATGGAATTGCCGAACACCTGGGCGTCACCCACGACGATATCAGCCCCCAAGCTCCCGGGGGCGGCCAGCACGCCGAGTGTCATCGGGTTGTGAAGAACAACGAGAAGCGCTTCTCCCGCGTGCGCGGCCGACGCAAGCCCGGCCAGGTCCTCGACCACGCCCAGGAAGTTCGGTTGCTGCACCACGATGACGCCGGCTTCGGCCGGCCCATCCCCGCCATCCAGCCCGTCCCCGCCGGAAGCCGCGGGCCGGTCGCCTAACCGAGGCTCCCCGATCAGCGTCCTGCCGGTGACCGGGTCCAGCGGCAGAGTGCGCACCGCGATGCCCGGACCGGCAGCGTACGTGGCGAGCACCTCCGCGGCCTCCGGGTGTACTCCCGCCGACAAGACGATCTCGTCCCGTTTGGTCACCCTGAGGGCCATGAATGCCGCTTCGGCCAGGGCCGAGGGTCCGTCGTAAAGCGAAGCGTTGGCCACCTCGAGCCCGGTGAGCTCGCACATGGCAGATTGGAACTCGAAGATGTGCTGCAGCGTGCCCTGGCTGACTTCCGCTTGATATGGGGTGTATGCAGTGGCGAACTCGCTGCGCGAGACCATGGCCCTCACCGCCGCCGGGATGAAGTGCCTGTAGCAGCCGGCTCCCAGGAATGAAGCGGAGTGGGTGGGGCGGTCGGCTGCCGCCAAAGCCTCCAGCCGATCTCTCACCTCCGATTCCGAGAGCGGCGGGGGCAATTCCAGGCGGTCGTGCCGGAGAGGAGCAGGGATCGGTGCGAACAATCCCTCGATGTCATTAAGACCGATAGCTTCCAGCAGGCGCTGCCGGTCTTGGTCGCTGTGGCAGGCGTAGGCCATGTTCTGTCCTTAGGAGACCACACGGGTCCTTGAGATGGCACGGGAGTCACCGCCATCTTAACGCAAGGGGTACCTATTCCTTGACGCAATCCTGAGACTAAGCTCACACTTCCCTCACACTTGGACGGCACACTGGTCATAGCAAATCGGCCGAAGGGCCGCCCAAGGAGGATAGAGAATGAGAAGACTTTGGAAGCATAAGTGGTTGGTGGTGGCAACGGCCGTCCTGTTGGTTCTGGCGTTGGGCACCGTAGCCTGGGCCGCCACGGGGAACGCGAGCGATCCCACGCCTGCCGGCGCGACGGTCACGACGGCCACCGGGTCCACGGCCACGACGGCGGTTCAGGGGCAGCATCCTCTCCTGCGCGAGCGCCTCAAGCAGCGCCTCGAGAAGATCAAAGCAAGGGACCAGGCCATTATGAAAGCTGCTCGCGCGAAGATGACCCCAGCCGATCAAGCCACGCTCGATCAGTTGATCGCGAAAGCCAAAGACCAGCAGACTGCTCTCCAGCAGGCCCGTCAGAATCTCGGCCAGACGCTCAAGGACATTCGTGGCCTGGTAGGTAAGTACGTGCCCGTGAACGGTGTGGGCGCCACCGCGACCACCGCGACAACGGCCGCCACGGCGGCCCAAAAGCCCAGGCCCTACCAGCATCCGGGCAAGCGGTCCCGCGGCTACTGACCTCGCCCGGGGTGCGCGACCTGGCTTCCGGGCGCCGCTCGTGACGAGCGGCGCCCCCACGTCTTTGGGCGAAGCCCCACTGGGCGTGAGTGATGCCCTTGCCGGCCATGGGGCCGAGAGAAGGGATAGCGGAATCGTGGGCAAACTGTAAAGTCGGAGGAACACGCCGCAGCAGACCTGTCATCCATCGCGAGGGGAGCCTTT
>PMIZ01000402.1:0-6034 GCA_003157225.1 Actinomycetota bacterium
CATGCCGCACAAGCGCAACCCCATAATCTCCGAGCGCCTGTGCGGCCAGGCCCGCGTCATCAGGGCGGACATGCTGGCGGCCTTCGAGAACGTCCCCTTATGGCATGAGCGCGACATCAGCCACTCGAGCGCAGAGCGCATCATCCTGCCCGATAGCACCATCCTTCTCCACTACATGTTGAAGAAGACATGCTGGCTGGTGGACAAACTGAACGTCTACCCGGAGAACATGGCCGCGAACATGGAGAGGAGTTTCGGACTGCTCTACAGTCAGCGGGTTCTTCTTGCCTTGGTGGAATCCGGCATGCTCCGGGACGACGCTTACGCGGTCGTCCAGCGCAGCGCTATGAGAGCCTGGCAAGAGAAGACCCCGTTCCTAGGCCTGCTGAAGGCCGACACTGAGGTCACCGGCCGGCTCTCGGCCAGCCAGCTCGAGGCGTGCTTCGATCCGGCTCGCCAGCTTCAGCACATGGGAGTAATCTTCGACCGGTTGGGCGCTCTCGATTGGTAGCAGACACCGAGGGCTACTGCGGCGGGAAGGGAACGCGCCGAAGGGTACCGTGGACGGCACTGCCAGCGAGGGCTACTTTGAACGCCTGTACTCGGCGCATAGCGCGGAAGTGCTGCGCTATGCGCTTCGTCGAGGTGCCAGCCATGCTGATGCCGAAGAAGTGGTGGTGGAGACCTTCACCGTCTGTTGGCGTCGTCTGAACGAGGTGCCCGATCCGGCCTTGCCCTGGCTCCTGGGCGTGGCCCGCCGTGTCCTTGCAAATCAATGGCGCGCAAAAGGACGGCGTCTGGCCCTGCATGACCGGTTGGCGGTGAGTGGACGTCGTGCTTCCTCGAATTCCGCGGACCGCGATTCCGACTACCCAGAGTTGAGGGAAGCCCTGTCCTCTCTCAAGGAGCCAGAGCGAGAGGTCCTTGCGCTCGTGGTATGGCAAGGACTCACGCACGAGGCAGCCGCCGCGGTGCTGGGCTGCACGCGGAACGCCGTTACCAAGAGGTACCTGTGCGCCTGTCGCAGCCTCAAGGCACAATTATCCTCCAGGCGGACATGAATATGAGAAGTACACATTTCGACCAGCAGTCGATCGCTTCTGGGGGGATGCGGTTATGAAGGAACATTCCGGGCCCAAATGGCCGTGGAAGCACGGGGGAAAGCGGCCGCGAGAAGAGACACGGGTGGATGACGAAGCGCTGCTGCGCACTCTGCGTGCTGCCGACCCCGCCGCTGACGAAGGGCTGCGCGATTGGGCGAGCAGCGACGACGGACGACGCGTGTACGAGAGCATCCTCGTGCGCGGGCGGGAGTCCGCACCCGGGCGCTCTCGGAACCCTAGAATCACGCGGCTGTTGCTTGTTGCCGGCGCCGCGGCGGTGGTTGTGGCGGCCGTCGCGGTGGGACTCGTCTACGGGCTGAATGGCTCCGCTCAGGTCGCGTCTGTTACCACCACCGCGACTGTCGTCCAAGAGGCTGCCGACCGGGTGGAGGTCTTGGCCCGGCTTGTAGCCGAGGCTGAGACCGTGGTACCGGGCACGGAGAGACCGGGACCGACGACCTTCAACGCGGCCTCCAATGCGATTCAGGCACAAGCCCTTGGCATCATCGGAGCCTCCGAGCGTGGCTGGGCAGTGGCACACGGCTCTCTCACCCGTGCGACTTACGCCTCGTGGCTATGGCGCGCGTTCGGCGATCGGTTGAAGCAGGTGAAGGACGTGAGCTTCACCGACCTGGGCGCGCTGTCCCACGAGGTGCGGAACGCCGTGCTCGGCGTGGCAGGCGCAGACATTCTCAGGGGCGAGGCAAACGGCCTCTTCGAGCCCGACGCGACTCTCTCTCTGCAGGACGAGCGGGACAGCATCAAGCGCCTCGAGCAAGCGCTCGGCGCCTCGGCCGCATAGATCACCGGACACACTGCCCGGAAAACGGGAGACCCACGCTCGGTCTCCCGAGCGTGGGTCTTGCCCCCCCTTTCTCAAGTCCACCTGTGCAGGCCGGTGCACGCCGGCGGACGGCTGAGTGCGGTAGGTCTAGTCGGCTGCCGCGGAAGCGGCGGCCGACGGAGTGGTCGCCCCCGGAGGACTCTCGAACCAGTCGGTAGTCATGCCAAGAGCCTGCCACCAATCCTGGGAGCCTCTCTGTGAGTCGTACATCCAGTTGAGCAGTGGCGCGCCCTCTTCGTCGGTGATCCGCACTCGAGTGAGCGCGATCTGGACGCCCTTGCCGGCGTTCAGATCGTCGACCGTGTTTCGGACGCTCGTCATGAAGGCGGAAGTTGACAGATTGGCTGCTTTGACGTCGGCTGTGGTGACGGCGATGGAGAGCTCGCGCACCCCCGAGTCCGACGCGACCTGGATCTTGCCTACAGCCAGCCCCGAGAAGTCCTTCGTACTGAATAGGGCGGTCTTGACCGCTGCCGCGGCGTCGACTTCGCTCTGGGCGGGTTCGGCGGACCAAGCGGCGTCCAATTTCTTGTCCAGCGGCACAATGCCGGCCAACAGCGTCTTGCCGAGAGCGTTGTTCATGGTGAGCTGAAGTGCCGAGAGATCTACGCCGCGGGATTTCGCGAGAAATGCCTCTCTTTGCACGAGACTCAGATCGATCTGGTCGTCAGGGGTTCCTACAGTGGTGCTGCTCGCGCTCTGTAGCGTGACGAGCAGGGTCGTGCCCTCGAGCGCCCACGATTTCACCGGCACTCCCTTGTCCGTGAGGCCGGTCATGGCCTTGGCGACGACGGTGTTCTCGGCCGGCGTGCTCGCGGAGACCAACTGGGTAACGGATATCGCCATGACGGCGACCAGGACGATAGCCATCGCGACGATTCCGCGGCGTTTCGTGACCATCTTCATATGCTCATGCCTCCTGGTGATCGACGGTGACAGACTGGAACATCTCGCTGTCTTTCGGCTCACGGACCGAGGGTGTTGAACTTGTAGGTGTAGGCGATGCTCAAGTAGTAGGGGCTGTCTGTTCTCCAGCTGCTCTGGTCGAAGTTGTACCAAGTGGTCGAGTCGCGATACTTGACGTTGTTGAACTGCGTGTTGAGCACTACGGTGGAGTTGTGGGACTCCGACCAGGCCCTGACAGAGCTGACCGGCGCGGCCAGGTAGCTCCAAGAGCCCTGGCTGACGCCGGCGATCTTGACCGTCCAGTAGCCGCTGCTGGCCGAGCTCACCTCATAGTTCTTCGTCGTGCCCCAGGATTGGTTGCTGGTCTCGGTCAGGCTGTATCCCGTGGGCAGACTGTATTCGTAGTAGGAACGGGCATAGGAATAGCCGCTGTAGTAGCGCCATCCCGCCTGCACCCAGTAGCTTGTCCCCGGTGTGCCGACCCAGTTCGATCCCCCCGAGGACCCGACATAGGGGGCTGAGGAGGGGGTGGAGATGTCGGCCCTCACACCGTAGGCGGTGGTTCTCGAGTTTCCCGCGTACCAGGAAGCGGAAGCGCTCGTAGCGATCACTAGGATAAGCACGAGCGCCAGTAGCAGGACCAGTGACAGTCTTCTCTTCACGTGCGTTGACCTCCTTCTAGCTTCTCCGCGCGTCATTCCGGCTTCGTTCCCGAGCCGCGCCGCGGCTTGGCTGGTGTCGTAGAGGCCGGTGCAATCATCTTGTGTCCGGCCGGCGGGCGATTGTGCCTGATGGTAGAATCGGACTCAGGTTTGTTCCCCGCCGCGGTGTACCGCAGAACCCGAGAAGGTCGTCGTTGGACGGCCACGACGACGAGGAGCGTGAGGCATGACCCGTCTGGAGAAGCTGTACGAAGGCAAGGCCAAGATCGTATACGCCACGGATGACCCGGACGTCTACGAGCAGGACTTCAAAGACAGCGCCACCGCCTTCGACGGTACCAAGAAGGGGACCATCGGCGAGAAGGGGCGCACCAACAACGCCATCTCGGCGCACCTGTTCACCCTGCTCGAAGAGGCTGGCGTCCGGACCCACTTTCTGGAGACCGTCTCGCCCACGGCCATGCGCATCAAGCGGCTGGAGATGCTGAAGATCGAACTGGTGGTCCGCAACGTGGTGGCCGGCTCGCTCGCTAAGCGTCTGGGTTGGGAAGAGGGAAGGGCCCTCAAGAATCCTCCGCTCATCGAGTGCTACCTCAAAGACGACGCCCTCCACGATCCGCTCATCTGCCAGGGCCACATCGAGGAGTTGGACCTGGTGACCCCGGAGGAACTCAAGGAGATCACGAGCACAGCTCGGATCATCAACTCGGAACTGCAGAAGTTCTTCGTCGCGCGCGGCCTCGACCTGGTGGATTTCAAGCTCGAGTTCGGCAAAGATCGCGACGGCAACCTTGTGCTGGGCGACGAGATCTCACCCGACACCTGCCGCCTGTGGGACGCCGCGACTCAGGAGAAGCTCGACAAAGACCGCTTTCGCCGCGACCTCGGCGGGGTGGAAGAAGCCTACGCTGAGGTGCTGCGCCGCATCCAGACGGGAGACGACTTCATATGAGGTACAGAGCCTCCGTCTACGTCACGCCGAAAGCCGGGGTGGTCGATCCGCAGGGCGCCGTGGTGGAGCGCGCGCTGCCGGCCCTGGGGCACTCGGGGGTGCGCAACATCCGGGTGGGCCGGTACATAACCCTCGAGGTGCAGGGCGACGACCTCGCCAAGGCGAAGGCCGACGTGGACGACATGTGCCGCAGGCTTCTTGCCAACCCCATCATCGAGGATTATCGTTTCGAGGTGTTTCCTGTGCAGTCCGCCGAGGGGGGGAGCGTGACGTGACGGCAGGTCCGGTCCGCTTCGGCATCGTGGTCTTTCCAGGCTCCAACTGCGACTACGATGCCTGTCACGTTCTCTCCACCTTCCGCGAAGCCGATCCCTACTATCTGTGGCACAAGGACCGCGACCTGCAGAACGCGGATTGCGTGATCCTTCCCGGTGGCTTCTCCTACGGTGACTACCTGCGTACCGGCGCGGTGGCTCGTTTCAGCCCCATCATGCAGGAAGTAGCCGCTTTCGCCGCTGCCGGAGGGCTGGTTCTAGGTATCTGCAACGGTTTTCAGACGCTTGCCGAGGCCCATCTGCTGCACGGGGCGCTGCGGCGCAACCGGGGCCTGCGGTTCATATGCCATCCTCAGTACCTGAGGGTAGAGCGCACCGACACGCCGTTCACGAGCCGGCTGGAAGTGGGCCAGGTGATCCAGGTGCCGCTCAACCACAACGAAGGCAACTGGACCGCGGGAGCAGACAGCCTGCAGGAGATCGAAGATCAAGATCTGGTGGCGTTCCGTTACTGTGACGCCCAAGGAGTGGTGAGCGATGCTGCCAACCCGAACGGGGCCACGGACAACGTCGCGGGCATCGTGAACGAGCTTCGCAACGTCCTCGGCATGATGCCGCACCCCGAACGGGTGTGCGAGGAGATCACAGGCGGGGTCGATGGACGGGGCATCTTCCAGTCGATGATCGACCACGTGGTGGGAGGCCGCTGAGGAATGACGCGCCTAGTGTCGAGGAGGGGTGGATGATGGCGGCAGAGATGGCGTGTCCGCGCTGTGGCGCGCGCGACTCGTTTATGAAGGGCTATCTTCCGGAGACCTGTGTCTGTCGGATGTGCCAGAGTCAGCTCGACTGGCGAGAGATACCCGGGTGCGGCCCGGACTGTTCCGCCGCGAGCACGCCGAGCGACCCGTCCGACGAGAGCGCCGGCGGAGGCGCCGGCAAGGGCGGGAGCCGCGATGCCTGAGAGTCCCCAGCTCTACGAGAAGCTTGGCCTCACCCGTTGGGAGTACGAGAAGATCCGGGAGATTCAGGGGCGTGAGCCCAGCCACGTGGAGCTGGCGGTGTTCTCCCTCATGTGGAGCGAGCACTGCGGCTACAAACACTCCAAACCGCTGCTGAGGCGCTTCCCCACCAAAGCCGACCATGTTCTGCAAGGCCCGGGTGAGAACGCGGGCATCGTGGACATCGGCGGGGGCTTGGCCGTGGCCATGAAGATCGAGAGCCACAACCATCCTTCGGCGGTGGAGCCTTACCAGGGAGCGGCCACCGGCGTGGGCGGCATCATCCGCGAC
>PMIZ01000402.1:6063-6194 GCA_003157225.1 Actinomycetota bacterium
CGGCTACGGCAACTGCATGGGCATTCCGACGGTGGCCGGGGAGGTCTACTTCGAAGATCCCTACGCGGGTAACTGCCTTGTGAACGCGATGACCGTCGGCCTGGTGGACCACGACCAGATCATCCGCAGCA
>PMIZ01000143.1 GCA_003157225.1 Actinomycetota bacterium
GCAAGATCCATAAGGAGAAACGCATATGAGCAACGAGGGCCGCGACCCGATGTTCGACGGCTGGGACAAGCTTGACTGGAAGGCACGCCGCGAGCGTCGCTTCCAGAACTGGCTCTCCGCACCGGGCGTCCAGTTCGTAAGCGAGTCGGTCAAACGGGACTACCAAGAGCGCGTCCAGTTGCTCATCGACGTCATCACTCTCAAGAAGCCGGCGCGGGTACCGGTCACCACCTCGGCCGGTTTCTACGTAGGTAAATACAGTGGTCTCACCAAGAAGGAGGCCATGTACGACTACGAGAAGGCGGCAGCGGCGGTCATCAAGTACCACGAGGACTTCCGCCCCGACTTCCAGACGGCGTCGGTCGCCCCCGCCCGGGTGTTCGAGAAGCTTGGACTGCGGCTCGTCGACTGGCCCGGTAACGGCCTGGCCGATGACACCCCCTGGCAGTATCTCGAGGGTGAGTACATGAAGGAGGACGAGTACGACGCCCTCATCGCCGATCCGGAAGTCTATTTCCGGCGTAGCCTGCTGCCGCGCTTCGGCTCGGCTTTTGCCCCCCTGGCGGCCTTGCCGCCCCTCACCGACATGATGGAAGCCACCACCATGCTCTTCGGCATCCCGGCGTTCGCCGACCCGGCGGTAGTCGAAGGAGTACAGAAGCTGGCCGATGCCGCCCGGGAGTGCCTCAGCTATCTCATGACCCTGGGAGCTGCCGGCGCCGACGCGGCCGGCCGGCTGGGCATCCCCTCCTCTTTCGGAGGTCTGGCCAAAGCCCCCTACGATATCCTGGCCGACACCCTGCGCGGCACCAAAGGCATCATGATCGACCGTTTTCGCCAGCCCGAGAAGATCCTGGAGGCCTCCCAGCGCTTCGTTCCCATCGTGATCGACTGGTGCGTGCGTCAGGCCTCGCGGCCCGGCGCTCCGCTCCTCGTCTTCGTTTTGCACAAGGGCGCCGACAGCTTCATGTCCGATGCCGATTTCCGCACCTTCTACTGGCCGACGCTCAAAGCCGTCATGAAGGGCCTCATCGACCAAGGCATCGTGCCCACCATGTTCGCCGAAGGCGCCTACAACAAGCGGCTCGAGGTGATCGCCGATCCCGAGCTACCCGCCGGCAGNNACTCCGCCCTCGCCGGCAACGTCCCCACCGCGCTCCTTGCCCTGAGCACACCCGCTGAGGTCGAGAAGTACACGCTCAACCTGCTCGAGACCTGCGCTAAAGACGGCGGCTTCATGCTCGAGAACGGAGCGGTGCTCGACGACGCCAAGCCGGAGTGCCTGAAGGCCATGATCGAGACGGGGCGCAACTGGAGAGGCTGAGCCTCGGCTCGCCCCTAGGACTTCCGTCGGCGCCAGTAGCTGGCGAACGCGGCCAGGACTCCCACCGCGGCGATGATGATGCCCGAGTTCTGGCCGCGGGTGTACTCGACTACGCCGACGATGACAATGACCGCCCCGGCAAGCATGGAGACGTAGAGACGCTGCTTCGATGACCCCGCGCCGGCCCTGGCGGGCCGGCCGCCGGATGTCTGCCTGGCGCGCCCGCGCCCGAGTTCCGACGTGGATTGTCCCGCGGCCGAGCGGGCGGGTCGGGCGGGCGGCGCACCGGCCCTTTCGGCCAAGAGAGCACGGTCCGGCCGACGTTGCAGTTCCGCCCGCAGACGCGCCCAGGTGAGCGCGTGCGACGAGAGTACGTTCTCGGCGCGGAAGAGACGTGCCGCCAGCAGGGCGAATCCGTAGGCGAAGAGCGCCAGAGCCACCAGCCCGGCGAGGGCCTCCCACCAGGGGACGCTGGTCGTACCCAGCCGGGCGACCATCGCGATCGGCGCCGTCAGGGGAATGAGACTGAGCGTGGTGGCGAGCCGGCCGTTGGGAGCCGCAGAGATGGCGCTATTGAAGAGCAACGGGACGACGAGCGGGATGATGGCGATGTATACGAAGTGATTCGCGTCGCGCAAAGTTAGCGCGAGCACGCCGAAGGTGGCGTACACCGACGCGTACATCAGGTAGCCCAGTAGGAAGTAGGCGATCGTCCAGGGGATCACATGGACAGCCAACTGGCCGCTCAGATGGATATCGACCCCGAGAAAGCCGCCGCTCCCGCTGAGCAGGCCGAAGAAGGCCGCCAACCAGATGGCCACCTGCAGCAGGCCGACCAGGGAGAGGCCTGCGATCTTGCCCAGCATGAGGTGGCGGGGGCTCAGGCTGACCAGAAGCATCTCGGCTGTCCGATTCTCCTTCTCTTTCGAGACGCTCTGCAGCATGAACCCGCTGGTCATGGCGAGGGCCAGGTAGAGGATGAACATCAAGAGATAGGGAAGGAGGCCGTTCCCCGCGAGCCGGCCGGACGCTCCGGTGCCGGCGACGGGAGCGAGGGCGGTAGGATTGAGCTGCGGAGTCGGGTCGAGCAGCAGGCGCGCGAGATTCTCATTGCTGCTGAGACCGACGTCGAGGGCATAGGTGATCAACTCGGAGCCCGTCACGGCCCGCAGGGGCTGATACCGCGCCTGGACGATCGTCAGCCGGCCTGAGGCTAGGTAGTCCGCCGGAATCAGGTAGTAGCGGTCGATCTCCGCCTTGCTCAGCGCGGCTCGCGCCTCCTGTTCGTCCGGGAAGCTCCGCACGAGCCCGGGCGGTAGGTTGGCGGGCAGGGCGTGAAGGAGTCCCGCCTGGTCCACGTACCCGATCGCTGTGGCGCCTGACTCGACGCCCGGCAGAAACGCCGCATTCTTGGTTCCACCCGAAAACGCCTGGACCAGGAGCACAAGAAGAACGAGCGCCGCGGGCAGCACGAAGGTGGTGATCCAGAATGACCTGCGGCCCAGATGAGTGCGGGCCTCGTATCTAGCGGTCAGCCAAATCCGCCGCGTCCCGCTCATCCCCGCGACCTCACGGCCGAGAACATGGCGCGCAGAGTCATGCGGCGTCCATACCGCAGCATGCCGTGCCGGAAGACCCTGGGCGTCGACCACAGGCCGGCGCCGGCGCAACCGACCAGGATCAGCCAGCTCGCCACGACCTGCCACACGGGCACCGAGGTGGCCGCCCACCGGATGGCGACCGTCAGCAGAGATGTGGTGGGAAACAACGTGAGCACTACCATGAGCGGCCCGTCAGGGTTGCTCCCGAGCAGCGGTGAGAAGAACAGGGGCAGAAGGAAGAGGAGGCTGAGGGCGCCTGCAATCTGCTGCCCTTGACGGGTGTCGTTCACGGCCACGCCAAGCATGATCATCAGCGTCGAGGCCAGGGTGAAGAGAGGCAGGAAGTAGGCTACCAGAAGGAGGATCAGGCTCCACGAGACCTGGACGGCGGCCAGCGAGTCTACGAACACGGCGGCCACTGCCAGTCCTCCCAGCACCACGAGAGCCCATAGGAGCACCTGGGTGAGAGCGACGCCCACCAGGCCGACCGCCTTGCCGGCGATGAACTGTCCCGGCGACATCGAGGTGGTCATGATCTCGATGGTGCGGCTCTCCTTCTCGTCGGACACGGCTCGTAGGAGGTAGCCCGAGGCGTTCATGAGCCCGAAGGAGAAGAAGAGGCCGAGAACGAACGGGAGGACGAGGCTGGCGAAGCCCTCACCGTTCATCTCGCGGCTTCCATCGGCGGAACGGACCACGAAGTCCGTGGGCCCGGCGAGCACCCGGGCGGCGACCGCGGGGTCGAGCCCGGCGACGAGGTTGGCCTTGAGGAAGGAGTCGAAACGCGTCTGCAGCTCGGTGCCAGGCTGGCGTTGCCAGAAGAAGAGCTGTGCCTTGCCGGAACTGGGATAGTCGGGTGAGAGCAGATAGTACCCGCGGATGCCGCCCGCCTTGAGCGAGGCGTTCGCGTCCTCCACTGTTGGGAAAGAGCGGAACCCGGGGTTGTCCTTGCCGGCTGCCAGCACGCGGCTCTGGTCGACATAGCCGATGGTGGACGGATCGCCGCGGGCGGTTTGGCTCGCGACGATACTGAGGGCCATCATGGCGAGGATGAGCACCGGCATGCCGATGGTCACCAGCAAGAAGCTCCGCCGCCGGACGTTGGTCAAGTATTCCCGGCGCGCTATGAGCCGGAACTTACGCAACATCGCTCACGCCTGCGTGCGGGCACCGGCTGGGGCGCGGCCGGTGTCGCCTGTCACGACGGTCACGAAGATGTCGTCCAGCGAAGGCTCGGCCAGCTCGAAGCGCTCGACCTTGACGCCCGGGCGGGCGACAATAGCCTTCAGTACCAGTTGCGGGTCGGCCCCGGTCTCCAGCGAAAGCCTCCATCCGCCGTTCTCCTGCCGGGCTTCGAGCACCTGCGGAAGCCCGGTGAGGTCCCCCTCGGCCTCCACCACCACCGCGTTGGCGGCGAAGTCACGTTTGATCTGGCTCACCGGTCCGTAGAGGACGCTTCGCCCATGGTCGATGAGCACGATCCGGTGGCAAAGCGCCTCCACCTGGTACATCTGGTGGGTGGACATGATGACGGTCCGTCCTGCCTTCGCCTGCTCGGTGATGATGTCTTTGATCAACCGGGTGTTCACCGGGTCGAGACCGGCGAAAGGCTCGTCGACGACGATGAGATCGGGCTCGTGCAAGAGCCCGGCGATGACCTGGGCCTTCTGCTGCATGCCCTTGCTGAGCTCCTGGACCTTCTTGTGGCGGTGCTCGTAGAGGTCCATCCGCTCGAGCCAGGGGACCAGGCGGCGTTTGGCCTCGCCGTCGGAGAGCCCCTTCAGCGTGCCGAGGAAGAGCAACACCTGTTCGAGGGCGACGTCTTTGTAGAGACCCCGCTCTTCGGGGAGATAGCCGATGCGGTCCTTGTCGGCCTTGTCCGGCGACACGCCGAATATCGTGACCTGTCCCGCGTCGGGCTTGAAGATGCCGAGCATGATGCGGATGGCGGTCGTCTTGCCGGCGCCATTGGGACCCAGGAGGCCAAAGACCTCCCCGGGCTCGATCTCAAACGATACGTCCTCAACGGCGCGAGTGTCGCCGAAGGACTTGCTCAGATGCTCGACCACTACGGACGACGCCTGCATGACCCCCCGCTCCTTGGCCTTCGACTACGCACGGACTTGCGCAGTATAGACCGGGGCGGGGCCCGCAGGCTACGGCCTACTGCCGGGGGCGCTCGACTACTCAATCTCGGGCTGAAAACACGGGCGAGGCTTCGGTGCTTCGCGCTGGACTCTTCCCCGAATGCGCCCGGCGCGCTACGGTGGGGAAGGACGACAGCGGTTGTCTGAAGCTGGGTTTCTTGGCAGTCTGGCCGGGGAACTCGGAGAGCATACGGCGCAAATACCCGGTGCGACGTCCGTCGCCTTGGGCTGAGATCGAGGAGGGGCTTGGCCGCAGCGGTGACCACCCAAGGTAGTCTGTGGCCTCTCTTGGCCTACGTTGTTCTCGCCTTGGGCCTCGTGGCCTCGCTGGTGGTGCTGAGCTGGTTTCTCGGCGAACGTCACCGCGAGCGAAGGACCGGCGAGCCCTTCGAGTCGGGCATTGCTCCCTCGGAGTTTCCTTCGGGCGGCCTCTCGATCGAGTTCTATCGGGTGGCCGTCTTTTTCGTGATCTTCGACGTGGAGACCGTCTTCGTGTTCGCGTGGGCCGTCGCGCTCCGAGACGCGGGATGGGCCGGCTACTTCGAGATGCTCGTCTTTGTGGGCGTGCTGGTCGCGTCGCTGGTCTATTTGTGGAGAAGCCATGCCTTGGATTGGGGGACGTCCAGAAGAAGGTGGCTGGAAAGCCGGCGCGCGGACGGCGGGGAAGGCCGGGAATGACGCCCGACCAACCAGCGGGAGTCCCTCTCGGATCGGTCGAGGAGGCGGTGGGCCGGACCGCCCTCGTCACCCGTCTCCAAGATGCGCTAGCCTGGGCTCGTTCCAACTCCATCTGGCCCTTCAACTTCGGATTGTCTTGCTGTTTCGTGGAGATGGCCACCAGCCTCACTCCGCGCTACGACATCGCCCGATTCGGGTCGGAGGTCATCCGGGGCACACCGCGCGAAGCGGACCTCATGGTGATCGCGGGGACGGTCTTCATCAAGATGGTGCCGGTGATCCGTCGTCTGTACGAGCAGATGATGGAGCCACGCTGGGTGATCTCCATGGGATCGTGCGCCAACTCCGGCGGCATGTACGACGTGTACAGCGTGGTCCAAGGGGTGGACACGTTCCTGCCGGTGGACGTCTACGTGCAGGGTTGTCCGCCCAGCCCCACGAGCTTCATCCAGGGTCTTCTGCTCCTGCAGGAGGCGGTGGCTACCGAACGCCGCCCACTTTCTTGGACGGTGGGACCCCAGGGCGTCGTCAAGCCGGATCGGCCTTCGCGACGCGACCTGCTTCAGCACGAGCGGAGCGAGGCCGACGAATTGGAGGCCCCCGATGGGGTCTGACAAGCTGCTTCAGCAGCCTCCCAATCTGCTCACGGAACTCGCGGAGAAGCTCCCGCAGGTCCCGCTGCTTCCGCAGCCCACGAGGGACGGGATCACGACCCTCTGGGTGTCCAGAGACGATGCCAAGCAGGTGCTCGAGTACTTGCAGGGTCAGGCGCCGCGTCCCTTCCGCACCCTCTACGATCTGACGGCGATCGACGAACGAGCCCGCCAGGCACGCAAGGACCAGCCCCCCACAGACTTCACCGTGGTCTATCACCTGCTCTCCTATGAGCGAAACGAGGACGTGCGCGTCAAGGTCGCTCTGGCGGACGCCTCCCTGTCGATTCCTACCGTGACCGGCCTGTGGCCCAGCGCCGATTGGTACGAGCGCGAACTGTGGGACATGTTCGGCATTCACGTGGAGGGTCACCCGAATCTGCGCCGCATACTCATGCCGCCCTGGTGGGAGGGCCATCCCTTGCGCAAGGAGCACCCCTCTCGAGCCACCGAGATGGGCACCTTTTCCCTGCCTCCCGCGGATGACGCGCGCTTCGACGAGGATCTGCGCCTTCGCCCGGAGGAGTGGGGGTTCTCGTCGCCCGGCACCGGGCCCGAGCCGGTCTATCTCAATGTCGGCCCCCAGCACCCGGGGACCCACGGCCTTCTCCGGGTGATTTTGCAGCTTCGGGACGAGCAGATCCTGGACGCGGCTCTAGATATCGGCTACCACCACCGCGGCGCTGAGAAAATAGGCGAAAGGCAGACCTGGCATACATTCATACCCTATACCGACCGGGTCGACTATCTGGGCGGGGTCATGAACAACCTCGCGTACGTGCTGGCGGTCGAGCAACTGGCAGGCATCGACGTGCCGGAGCGCGCCCAGGTGGTGCGCGTAATGATGGCCGAGCTCTTCCGCATCGCCAGCCACCTCGTGTGGTATGGCACGTTCGCCCAGGACCTAGGGGCGATGTCTCCGGTGTTCTACATGTTTTCCGACCGGGAGCGGCTGTTCGAGATAGTGGAGGCGGTGACCGGAGGGAGGATGCACCCCAGCTGGTTCCGGATCGGCGGGGTGGCTGCGGATCTGCCGCGCGGATGGGAGAAGCTGGTAGGGGACTTTCTTGACTATATGCCCAAGCGCCTGCGGGACTACGACCATCTGGTGATGGGCAGCCGGATCCTCAAGGCCCGGACGGTCGGAGTGGGCGAGATCTCAGCGGCAGACGCCGTCGAATGGGGGGTGACGGGGCCCAACCTCCGCGCCTGCGGGTTCGAATGGGACTTTCGCAAGAAGCGGCCCTACTCGGGCTACGAGCGCTTCGAGTTCGAGGTGCCGATCGCCGACGGCGGCGACAGCTACGACCGCGTCTGGGTGCGCAGCCAGGAGATCCGCCAGAGCCTGCGGATCATCGCCCAGTGCCTCGAGCAGATGCCGGACGGGCCCATCAAGTCGCACCAGCCGCTGGCCGCGCCGCCCATCAAGGAGCCCGGCACGATGCACCACATCGAGACCCTCATCGACCACTTCCTCGGGGTGAGCTGGGGCCCGGTCATCCCCCCGGGCGAGGCCTGCCTGGGCATCNNGGGTACGACCGGTTCTCGTTCGACATCCCCACCGCGGCGCGGGGAGACTGCTACGGGCGCGCGCAGGTGAGGGTGGAGGAGATCAGACAGAGCTTGCGGATCGTCGAGCAGTGCCTCGCGAACATGCCCCCCGGACCGTACAAGGCCGATCATCCCCTGGTCTCGCCGCCCAGCAAGGAGCGGACGATGCACGACATCGACACGCTCATCGCCCACTTCCTCTCGGTGAGTTGGGGTCCGGTGATGCCGGCCGGTGAGGCCTTCGCCGGCATCGAGGCGACCAAGGGGAATAATGGCTACTACCTGATCAGCGACGGCGGGGTCAGCTCCTACAGGACGCGCATCCGCACCCCGTCCTTCGCCAACCTGCAGACGGTGCCGCTGATGTGCCGCGGTTTGGAGGTGGCGGATCTGATCGCGATCCTTGGAAGCATAGATTTCGTCCTGGCGGACGTCGATCGTTGATGGCAGTGCGAGCCACCACACCCGGGCGAGGGACGCCATGTTGACGGACGAGGACAAACGCCTCATCGAGGCCATGTTCCCGCTCTACGAGACGAAGGTGGCTTGCGCCGTCGAGGCCATGAAGGTCCTGCAGGACAGCCGGGGATGGGTATCCGACGAGGCGCTGGCCGACCTTGCCGAGCTTCTCGAGGTGTCGGTGCACGAGCTCGACAGCCTGGCTACGTTCTACAGCTTGATTTTCCGCCGGCCCGTGGGCCGGCATGTGATCATGGTCTGCAGCGGCGTCTGCTGTTGGATGCTCGGCCACGAGGAGATCGTGGACTACCTGCGCGAACGGCTGGGCGCGGACGTGGGGGGCACGAGTCCCGACGGTCGCTTCACCCTGCTTCCGGTGGTGTGCATCGGGGCTTGCGACCATGCGCCGGCGATGATGGTCGACTGGCAGACACACGGCGATCTCACCCCGGAAAAGATCGACTCCATCTTGGCGACCTACCCATGAGCGACGCCCTGAAGAGACCGCTCACCGGACATTTCCGTTCCGACGGCAGACCGCTCAGCCTCAAGGAGTACGTGGCGCGGGGCGGCTACTCCGCCCTCAACAAGGTGCTCACGGGCATGACCCCGGCCGAGGTCATCAAGGTGCTACTCGACGCGACGCTCACGGGGCGTGGCGGGGCGGGTTTCCCAGCCGGCCGCAAGTGGAGCTTCGTCCCCACGGAGCCCGACTGGCCTCGCCCGATGTTTCTCGTGTGCAACGCGGATGAGATGGAGCCGGGGACCTTCAAAGACCGGGTTCTGATCGAGGGTAGCCCGCATCAACTGCTGGAGGGCATGGCCATAGCCGCGTATGCAGTCGGAGCCGCGGTGGCATACCTGTTCGTGCGTGCGGAGTACAGCGTGCCGGCCGGCCACCTGCGAAGAGCCATCGCCGAAGCTCAGACCGCCGGATATCTTGGCGACAACATCTTGGGCTCGGGGTTCAGCCTCGATCTTCGCCTCCACGCCAGTGCCGGCCGCTACATCTGTGGAGAGGGGTCGGCTATGCTGAACGCAATCGAAGGGGAGCGCCCCATCCCTCGCCACAAACCGCCGCACCAGACCGGGTCGGGGCTCTGGAGCAAGCCGACCGTGGTGAACAATGTGGAGACGTTGTGCTTCGTCCCGCCGATCGTTGCCAATGGGGCCGAGTGGTTCCGCGGGCTGGCCCCGTCGAGCGAAGGTGGGACGAAGGTCTACACGGTGAGCGGTAGGGTGAGACAACCGGGAGCGTGGGAACTCCCCATGGGCACCACCATCCGCGAGTTGATCGAAGAACATGCCGGCGGAATGCACTTTGGCTATAAGGTGCGTGCCGTCCTCCCCGGCGGAGCCTCCTCGGCTTTCGTGCTCGAGAAGGATCTCGACACTGCCATGGACGACGCCTCGCTCGCGAAGGTGGGGAGTCGACTGGGCACCGGCACCGTCATTGTGCTGGACGACCGCACGTGTCCTGTGGGCATGCTCCGGAATCTCGAGCAGTTCTACGCCCAGGAATCGTGCGGCTGGTGCACTCCTTGCTGGCAAGGCCTCCGCTGGGTCGAACTCCTGCTGGGCGCGATCGAGGAGGGGAGCGGTGCGGCCGCCGACCTCGAGTTGCTCAAGTGGCACACCGAACTCATACGGCCGGGCCACACGTTCTGCGACCTTGCCACCGGCGCCATGGAGCCTCTGGAGAGCGGGCTCAGATATTTCGAGGAAGACATTCTGCGGCACATAAGCGACCGGCGGTGTCCGTACGCTCGCGGCGCCGCGGAACCGGACTGAGTGACCCATGCCGACTATCTACATAGACAATCAGGCATTCGAAGTGGCCCCCGGTCAGAATCTCTTGGCCGTATGCCTGACGCTTGGATTCGACCTTCCCTACTTCTGCTGGCACCCGGCCATGGGTTCGGTGGGCGCCTGCCGCCAGTGCGCCGTCAAGCAGTTCAAGGATGAGAACGATCGCGAGGGAAAGATCGTCATGGCCTGCCTCACGCCCGCCGATGATGGGGTTCGCATCTCCATCGAAGACCCCGAGGCCAAGGCCTTCCGCAAGGGTGTGGCCGAGTGGTTGATGGCCAGCCACCCTCACGACTGCCCGGTATGCGACGAGGGTGGGGAGTGCCACCTGCAGGACATGACCGTCATGAATGGCCAAGTCTCCCGCCGATACCGGTTCACGAAGCGCACGTTCCGCAACCAGGACCTGGGTCCCTTCGTGAACCACGAGATGAACCGCTGCATCCAATGCTATCGCTGCGTACGCTTCTATCACGACTACGCGGGCGGTCACGACCTGGTGGCGTTGGGCATCCGGAACGAGATCTACTTCGGCCGCCATGCCGACGGGAAGCTGGAGAGCGAGTTCAGCGGCAACCTGGTGGAGGTTTGTCCTACCGGCGTCTTCACCGACAAGACCTTCAAGGCCCACTTCACTCGCAAATGGGACCTCCAGACCGCCCCGTCCGTGTGCGTCCACTGTGGGCTCGGCTGCAACACGATACCTGGCGAGCGCTACGGCCTCCTTCGCCGGATACGCAGTCGCTACAACGGGCACGTCAACGGATACTTCATCTGTGACCGGGGCCGGTTCGGGTATGAGTTCGTGAACGCGGAGTCGCGCCTGCGCGACACGATGATGGCGGCCCAGACGCCGCACGCGGCCGGGAGCGCTCGGAGCGCGCGCGGGGCAGTGAGCGCCCGGCCCGCGCCGCCGGAAGATGTGGTAGCCCACGTGGCGGATCTGATCCGCACGGCCGCCCGGTCGGGTCGCCGGGTGGTGGGCATCAGCTCGCCACGGGCTTCGCTCGAAGCGAACTACGCCCTGCGAGACTTGGTGGGGGAGGACAACTTCTTCTCGGGCATGTCGGATCATGAGGACCGCCTCGTCCGCCTCATCATCGGCATCCTGGTCACCGGTCCGAGCCGAGGGTCGTCGCTTCGAGAACTCGAACGGGCGGACGCGACGTTCATCCTCGGCGAGGACGTTACCAACACCGCTCCCATGCTCGACTACTCTCTGCGCCAATGGCTTCGCCGCCGGCCAAACCCGGAGCGGACGAGGCTCAAGATCCCCGCTTGGAACGATGCGGCCGTGGGAGAGATCGTGCACGAGGAGCCGAGCGCCTTGTACATCGCTACGGTGGCCGCCACCAAGCTTGACGAGTCCGCGGCCGAGGTCTATCGGGCGGCTCCCGACGATCTGGCCCGACTAGGCTTCGCTGTGGCCCATCTGGTCGATGACGCCGCCCCCCCAGTGCCGGAGCTTCCGGCCGACATTCACGACTTGGCTGTGGCCACCGCTCAGGCGCTCACTCGGGCCACACGGCCGATCATTGTCTCTGGCGTCAGTTGCGGCAGTGAGGCGGTGGTCAAGGCGGCGGCGAACGTCGCCTGGTCGTTGCGCGCGCGGGGCGAGGCCGCCGAGCTGTGCTTCGTGGTGTCGGAGTGCAATAGCATCGGTCTGGGGATGATGGGCGGCCGGCCGCTGAGCGAGGCCCTTCAGGCCGCCGACGACCCGGGAGTGGAGCTCGCCATCGTGCTGGAGAACGACCTCTTCCGGCGGGCAGGCGAAGCCGAGGTGGAGCGGTTCCTCGGGCGCTGCGGCCACCTGGCGGTGGGCGAGCATAGCGAGACCCGCACGACCGCGGCCGCGGACATCGTCCTTCCCGCCGCTACCTTCGCGGAGAGCACCGGGACCCTGGTCAACAGCGAGCCCCGAGCCCAACGCTTCTACCAGGTGTTTGTGCCGGCCGGCGACGTGCGGGAGAGTTGGCGGTGGCTCCAGGACGTCAGGATGGCGGCGGGCGGTGTTGAGGGCGACACTAAGGGTGAGATTGAGGGTGGCACATGGCACTCGGTGGATGACGTTCTGGACGACCTCTGCCTTACGTTCCCGATGCTGGCGCCTGCCTTGAGCGCGGCTCCGCCGGCGGAGTTCCGCGTACACGGGATGAGGGTCCCGCGCCAGCCCGCTCGGTACAGCGGCCGCACCGCCATGTACGCCGACCAGACGGTCTTCGAGCCCCGGCCCCCCGATGATCGCGACTCTCCGCTCGCGTTCTCCATGGAGGGATCCGAGGAACAGCCTCCACCGGCCCTCGTGAGCCGCGTCTGGGTGCCCGGCTGGAATTCGGCTCAGGCGCTCGAGAGGTTCCAGGAGGAGGTGGGCGGAGCTCTTCGCGGCGGCGATCCGGGCAAACGGCTCTTTGAACCGCCGGTCGTGGAGCGCCCTTCGCATTTCCTGGATGTGCCCGCTGCCTACAGTCCCGAACGGGACCAATCGCTGGTCGTTCCGGTGCACCATATCTTCGGCTCGGAGGAGCTGAGCATGAAAGCGCCGGCCGTGCGGGAGTGCGCGCCCGAGCCGTATCTGGGTCTATGCGGCCTCATGGCCGAGCGACTGGGAATATCTGACGGCGGGGTGGTGACGCTGGTGAGCGACGCCGGCGTGCGTCTTCTGAAGGCCAAGCTGTTCGCCTCCCTTCCCGATTACGTCGCGGTGATCCCGGCCGGACTTCCGGGACTCGAGGGATTGGGAGCTCCGTTCTACGCGCGGCTCATCGCCCGGAAGGACGCCGATGACTGAGGTCGTCCGGGACATCGTCCACATTCTGGTGATGCTGATGGTCCCGCTCATCATCGCCGGAGGGCTGGTGTGGGCCGAGCGCAGGTTCCTGGCGGTGCTCCAAGACCGGCAGGGCCCGAACCGGGTGGGGCCCCTGGGGCTGTTGCAGGTGCTGGCCGACACCGTCAAGCTGCTGTTCAAGGAGGACTGGACTCCGCCGTTCGCGGACAGGCCGGTCTTCGTTCTCTCGCCCGCGATCATCGTGAGCACGGTGCTCGTGAGCTTCACCGTCGTCCCTCTCGCGCCGGGCTTCGTGGTGCAGGATCTCAACATCGGCCTCTTGTTCTTCTTGGGCATGTCGTCGCTCGGGGTGTACAGCGTCGCGCTCGCCGGATGGTCCTCCCACAGCAAGTACCCACTGCTGGGGGGGCTGCGCGCGGCCGCGCAGATGCTCGCCTACGAAGTGTTCATGGGGCTGTCCATCGTCGGGGTGGTGATGATGGCCGGCTCGTTCGACCTGGGCGGGATCGTCGAGGCCCAGCGAGGCCTTTGGTACGTGGGGCCTCAGTTCGTGGGCTTCTTGGGATTCCTGGTCGCCGGCCTGGCCGAGACCCGGCGCATACCTTTCGACCTGCCCGAGGCCGAGAGCGAGTTGGTGGCTGGGTATCACACTGAGTACTCCGGGATGAAGTTCGGCCTGTTCTTCATCGGCGAGTACATGGGCATCACGCTCGTCTCGGCCATGATCACCATTCTCTTCTTGGGAGGATGGCTCGGCCCGGTGCTGCCTCCGGCCGCCTGGTTCCTCATCAAGACCCTGCTTCTCGTCGCCCTGTTCATCCTCATTCGCGCATCGCTGCCAAGGCTGCGCTACGACCAACTCATGGCTCTGGGCTGGAAGGT
>PMIZ01000010.1 GCA_003157225.1 Actinomycetota bacterium
GTTTGGGAGCACCTGGAAATGGCTCTCTCCTTCTCCCAGCTCAGTGCCGTTCAAGGTGTCTCTGAGCCCGATCTGAATGGCGACTCTGGATTGGAGGCGTTGTTCGAGTGGATCTCCAAGGTGAATCAGAAAGACGATGGACAGAGCCACGAGGGTTTCGGCCTGGAAGCTCCATTGAACGAGCATTCCCTCTATCGCCTGGGTCGGAACACACCCGCCTCGCATGATCTGGCTGTCAGTCTCGTTCTCACGATGCTGGCTCTCGTACTCCTACGCTTCCGGGACCCCAAGCTGTCGCTCTCTGCTGACTGGATCGTTGCTGAGATGGGCGGCTCTACTCGGTTGAGTCTGGACCACTTCTTGCGAGATGTCCGAGCTTGGCTTGGCGGAGGGAGGGCGACGCTGGCCTCTGTGGTTAGCTGGCTGGTCAAGGTCTACGTCATCCGGCAGCATCTGCGCGTCGCCACCAGCAAACTACCGGACAACACCTTTCGCTTCACCCGAGAGGGCGCTGGCATGATGTTTTACCCGCGCGACGACGCGGTTGACTTCAATGACTCGCGCTACGACGCGCTCAGCACGGCGGTTCTTGAGCTTGGGTTCTGCGAGGATTTGCGCCGGCAGGCCCATTCCCTGACCCCGGCCGGCACGCAACTGTTAGAAGAGGGTGACCTTCCGTGAGTTTGCGGGTTCCAGAACTGCTTCACGGCTCGTGGGACAGGGCTCTGTTCATGACCTTCGGGTTCGAGGCGTCATTCTTCGAAGGCACTCTATGGTATGAGCTCGGCTCGGGGTGTCGCAACCGGGTCGTTCTCTGCGACGGGACGAAGTTCCTCGAGGCGTGCGCTCTCTACGCCGATACCGGGGGGCTCGTCCGGCATCTCAATCAGCGGTACCTGGGCGCAGGCGTCTTCGTCCCTCATGCCGCTCACGCCAAACTCATCCTGCTCCTCAACGCGTCCGCCGGTCGGCTGCTTGCGGGCAGCGGCAATCTGAATCTGCAGGGCTATGCGGGAGGCGGAGAGCTATTTACCACCTACGACTACGACGAATCCCACCCCGACACTCTGAATGCGTTTCTGGCGGCCAGGGAGTTTGTTCAGGCTCTCCTTTTGCGCGGGTACGTGCCGGCTCACGCCCACGATCAGGTCGACCTCCTGTGGAACGGTCTTCCCTGGCTGTGGCAGCCATACAGTGATGGACCTCGCCCGGTGCGCCACAATCTCGACACGAGTTTCCTTGATCAGCTCCGCGCAGAGCTTGAGGGAGAGGAAGTCGAGGAGATGGTTGTTCTCTCTCCGTTCTTCGATGAGAAAGCCGAGGCGCTCTCACGCCTCATGGAGACCTTCCAGCCTGCCCGAGCTACTGTGCTCGTTCAGAAAGAGCGTACCTCGGTCAATCCCGAGGCACTTCTTCGCCTGATAGAGCTGTGGGAGGACCGGCTGGAGGTGCGGCCCTTCCAGCCAACCGATGGCGATACCTACGTGCATGCGAAGTGCTGCCTTCTGAAGACGGCCGAGCGCGCCGTCTGCCTGCAGGGTTCGCCCAATATCTCGCAAGTGGCCATGCTGCTCAGCCCGCCAGTGGGCAACGTCGAGCTTGCCAATCTGTTGACCGGTCCAGTCGGAGCCTTCGCCTCGGTGTTTGAGCGACTGAAGATCTCCCGACCGGCCCGCCGACTCGATGGTCTGGGTCTGGCTTTTCAAAGCGTAGGAGATCAAACGCCCGCTGAGCGTCCGCCGTTCGTATTGCTGGGCGGAGTGTGGCGGGGCAAGGTGGCGCGATTTGACTACGATGGCGAGATACCGGCAGTAGCCCAACTGTTCATGATCGTGGGGGAACAGCGCTTCTGCTTCGAAGTCAGGACGAACGATTCTGGCCGATTGGAGGCGACGCTCCCGCCGGAGGCTCTGCCGTTGATCCAGTTCGCGGCGCCGGTTGCTCTTGCGTGGGGTATGGCGGCGACTGAGGTATCCAATCCCATCTTCCTCTGTAATGAGCACGCACTGAGCGAAGCACTGCAGAGCGGATCCCGGCCCCAGCTTCTGCCCCGCTTCTCCTGGATCGATCTTGGAGACGACATCCTCGCTCTCATCGACGAGTGGAGTGGCGCCTTGGTTGTCGACCGACTCAGCCTCTGGCAGGCAGCCGGCAAGCATGGTGCCGCCATCCCTGATGAGGACGATGACGGTCCACTCCTCGATTATGCAGATATCGACTATTCGGCCCTGAAGGCACACCCGCGGGTTGCTCAGTACCAAGGCAGCCTCGCCAGCGGAGGATTGCTGGAGGCCATGCTCGCTGGCATAGCGCGGGAGTTCCACGAGCCGAGGGCCACGCGGCTGATCGAGCCCCTTGACCAGGAAGTCCCGCCGGAAGCTGATTCGGAAACCGAGCAGGAAGCCCAAGAACTCGAGGAAGCTCGGCAACTGATACGTGAGAAGGAAAGAAACGAAGCGCAGTATGTGCAGCGTTTCATCCTTCGCTGCATCAGAGGACTTGAACGCGCGAACCTACGGGCGCTTCTGGGGCCGCGGTGGGTCTGCACCAACCACCTGTACCTGTCGCACCTGATTGGGCGTCTGCTGCTTCTCGGGATGGTTGACTCGAGGTTTCTCGTCGAGTCCCTAACCCGCCTCTGGGGGCTCTTCTGGGGTGGCGAGTCGGCCGGCTACCTCGAGGAGCTGGGAGACGAGGAGCGAGCATGGGCGGAGGCGGGCCTTGTGGAGGCGCAGATGCCCGCGCGCATCGTGGCGTTCCTCTATCAGGCTGCTCGTGTATGCCGAGTAAGTGACTGGGCCGGGGAACGGCGGGCCCTGAGGGACCTGTGGCGGTCTCTTGCGACTGATGGCGCACACAGTCCCCTTAGTAGGGAGAATCTAACGGAGGCA
>PMIZ01000059.1 GCA_003157225.1 Actinomycetota bacterium
ACCTGCGGGCGGGGAGTGGCGAGGGATGTCTTCTGGAGTAGGCTATCGAAGCCATAGGGGGAAGTCAAGGCGAGAGCATTTCAAACTGGGGGCAAGCCGGAGGCGAATCGAGGCATTCCGCCGGTTAGCTCTCCCCCTTAACTCGAAGCCACTGAATTCATAGGCCGGAGAGGGCTGCGCGTAGCCTTATTAACTCAGCCCAATAGTTAAGTTCAGGCGAGCGTGGCCCGCCGCTAGAGCGACATTTGCGGCTTTGTGAATTCGAAGGGTTATGGGACCTGCGAAACTGAGTGGTGGTTCCGGTGGCGGTTCGCTCCAGAATGGTCTTCACCGTCATTCTCGAGTCGCGCGTGCCAGCGGAGAGCCCACCCTGAATTGCTTCGCAGCCATCAGCCCAGAGACACTCGCGGGATTCCCGAGCCCGTGCCGGGGTGGGTCGAATCAGTCGGTTGCGCCCTTCGGGGTGCGGTTCGTGGTCTGCTCTCGCACGACGACATGCCCTCGCGACGTCGCCGGTCGGTGGTATGGGATTGTCACTTCGCCCATAGACTGGCCCCAAGTCACCGCATACGGTGGCCGCCCTCCACCATAACCGCCTCGTTTTCCGATCCCCGAAACCGCCCCGCCAAATTCACCCATCCACTGGCCGCGGGGGCAAACCGGAAGCGTAAGGTGGCCGCACGTAAGAAAACTCTGGGCCGTCTCCTCTCCGCGCCAGTGGCACGCAGATCGCTTCCACGCCCGCATGGCGGCCCGCCCAAGTTGGGGCAGCACGCCTCATCCAGCTCTTTCACCGCCTCTGGAGTTTGGCGGTCATCGCGTCCTCTGCCCGGCGCAGTCACTCCTCGCTGTCGAAATCGCGCTCTCGATCATCCGGCCTCTGATGTTCACCGTGCTGAAACACGTCCTCATGAGCAGCCTTCGGCTGACTCGCGACGTTGGCGTCTCGGACCATTCACTGCGGTGCAGTTGGCGGCCTCCGGCTCCGGGAACGAATCGTGGCGATGGCTGCCCAGACCGCGTGGTTCAGGAGCTGAACACCGGTGAGCTCCATGGTCGGCATCAACCATTCAGATCTTTCGGCCGCGGATAAGGCCGCGCGTGTGTGCACCGGGAGGAGGTCGGCGAGCTGCGCCGCCACGTACTCGAGCGTGTCGAGCGCGGCAGCGTCCCCGTGCGCCCCCAAGCCTTCGACCATCCGCTGCACGCGCCACGCGTGGGTCAGGTCTCTCACGTCTTGCCGAATGCCCGCGCAGAGAACCTCCTGCAGCTCCCGCCCCCCATAGCCCGCGCGGAAGAGGACGCCATATTCGGCATCGACGAACATCCGGCGTGCCTGCGCCGCCCGGAAGAGGTCGTCGGCATGGGTGGACCGGAGGATCCTGAGCAGCGTCCCGGAGTAGATCGCCCTCCCGGCCTCGACAGCCTCCCGGACGTCGGTGATCAGGGCGGCAGGGAATGTGTCAGAGAACAATGTGAGGATCCGGTCGAGCACGTCCTCCACATCCATGGCAAATCTGATCTCGTGTCGCAGCGCTCGCACGTCGCTCTCGGTAAGCATTGCACTCCTCCAGTTGGGTGGGTCTACGGAGAGATCTTCGGCCGCACACCATGCAGGAGATCGCTCGTTGGCTCGTAGCCGCCGGTCTGCGCGGTCGAGGAATCCCCCGTGAGCATCGGCGAGTTCCTCGCACGCCAAAGCCACGGTCGTGGTTTCGAGGCCTCGGCAAGGTAGCGTGCTTTCTTCGACAGGCGCCGGATCGATCAACGAGAGCCGGATCCCGCGCTGGATGGTGATCTCCGGGCAGCTGTCCTGCGCGAGCAGGATCAGCACTTCCCGGACGGGTGTCCGGCTCACGTCAAGAAGGGAGGCCACCTCCGTTTTGCTGCTCGGGGTCCCTGGATGTAGCTGAGATCGAAGGTTATTACGGAGGACATTGTCCCCCCCAGGGCCTCGGATCTGCAGGGGGTCCTACCGGGACTCGGGAGCCCATGACCGGGTGAGGCGGCTCAGGTCTTTTCGACGTCGTCGATGCGATCGGCGGTGCGCTTCGCGGCCTGGGTCACCCGTTCGAGCGAGTCGCGGGCGCCCTGCATGCCCTGCCGGGTGGGCCGGGTGTAGCGCTCGGTCATCTTGCCGGTGCTGTGCACCAGCCACTCCTGGATGACTCGCTGCGGGACCCCCGCCTCCGACAGCGCGGTGCCGGTGCAGTGTCGAATATCGTGGAAGCGGACCCAGGGGAGCCCGGCGGCTGCCCGAGCGGTCCGCCACCGGTCCTCCGGAAATCCGGCCCAGGGCTGCCCCTCCGGCGTCCGGAAGAGCCGGCCGGACTCCACGCCCAGCCCGTCGATCATCGCCTGCAGGGTGGGCGTGACCGGGAGCCAGATGAGCTTGCCCCCCTTGTTCGTCCGGACGTGCACCTCGCCCGGCCGCTCCAGGAACCGCTCCTTGGTCAGCCGGAGGACGATGTCCTTCCGCTGGCCGGTATGCAGAGCGCCGATGATCAGGCGTTGTATGTACACATCCGCCTTGTCGTAGATCGCCATCACCTGCTCCACGGTCGGGACCGGCAGATCCTTTTCCTCCTTGGGCGGCCAGTCCACGAGGGACGTGGGATCCTCCCGGACCAGCTTCCATCGCTTGATGGCCAGACGGAAGAGGCCGCGCAGGACGGCCAAGTAGTTCCGGATGGTGTTCGGCTCCATCCCGGCGGCCTCGAGCTTTCGCTGGCCAACATCAATGGCATCGGGCGACACGGCTTGGAGGTAGTGGATGCCCTGCTCGGCGAAGCAGGTCCCCCACCACTCCAGGTGCGTGATGTCCCAGTCCAGCGTCTTCTTGTTGGCCTTGGCTTTTGTCCAGCGTTCGATAGCCTCCTTCCACGGCGTGAGGGCCCGCTTTACGGGGCCCCATTGGGCTTCGAAGAAGTCGCGCTCCAGCCGCCGGCGCTCCCGCTTCTCCGCCTCCACGGCCAGGGACCGGTTCTCCCCCAGCATCTGCTTTTGCAGCTGCCCGTGCCACCAGAACCGGTACCCGTACGTGATCCTGGGTCGGCCATCCGGGCGCTTCCGTTTACCGATGCGAGGGATGATTCCCATAGTCACTCCACCCTGCTTCACTCGCCTTGCCAGGCGCGCGTTCGACCCGCTTCAGGAAGAGGACGACCGGCGAACCCATCGGTGCTCCCGAATCCTGTCCCGGGAGCCGCCCCATGCCTTTATCGGCATTCTGTACGGCCTCGAACGGCGATTTCTGTTCGGGATGCTCCCGAAATGAGTTTGGCCGTGTCGTCCTCGCCCCTCATCGGTTCCAGACCTTCTGTGCGGCGGGGATCCAGCCAGCCGCGAGGATCCGGAGGATTTCGCTTTCGGGGATCCGGACCGCCGAGCCGACGTGGATGATCCCGATGCGCTGCTTTAGGACCCAATCGCGCACCGTATTCGGTTTCACCGTCAGGCGCAGCGCCGCCTCGGGGACCGTGTACAGGCGATCATTGATGGGGACGCGCTGGTTCATTTCTCAAGTCCAAGATCTGTGATGGTCAGCGGTGATCCGCCCCGTCAAGCAGGTCTCGAATGCGAGCCCGGAGCTCGTTAATTGCCGCAGTGCTCAGCTGCCGCTCTCGTTGCCAATGGTCTAGGTGGCCACCATGTAATCGAGCGAGAACTTTGTCCGGCAACGTCTTCCACCAAAGCCGATAGAGCTGTTCTTCTGCCCTGATGTCCACCACCCGTTGTTGATCGGGATCCCTGTCAGGCAGTGACGAAGTCGTTCGTTCACGCAAGAGTGAAGCGGTGCTTCCCGAGCCCGGCGTGATGCTCCCTTTCGGCGCCATTGGTTTGGTACCGTGTGATCGCCACTCGGTGTACCAAGTCTCTGCCTCGACCGGATAGTCTCGAAAGATGTCCATGATGGCGTTGTGCAGCATCCGAACGTCTGCTTCTGACCACTGCGCCTCATCCATTTCCGCGTGGGTGGTCAGCAAACGACAAAGCCGGATTCTCGGATCGTTCGCAACTCGTGCCTTGATGACTTCGGCGATGACGCCCATTGTCCGTCCCACCGCGTGTGACCTGGGTATGGTCAACCCCTTCGGTCGAAGGAAGGCTTTGTGTTTCCGGGGCGCAAGGTGTTGCGCAGTCGCGTACAACGGCTGTTGAACACCTCCCGGCCCGGCGATCCCGTACTTACCTCCGTAGAAAGACGTTGATCTCGGACAGCCTCATACCAGACTCCAGACATCCGATACCTGGCCGCTCGGCATCCGCCGCGGATCACAGCGGACGTAGATGTCTGCCATGCCCTTCAGGGCGGCGCGGATCTCCGCGCTGCCAGCGTACCGATGGAGGGCCTGGCAGATTTCGCGCGTGCTGCGCTGGTCGGACCGCGCCGGCCGATCCCGCAGGTAGCGGATGATCCGCTGCTCAAGCGCCCCGGCGCGGGTGGCACTGACGATCGCGTCCTTGAGGATCCATTTCGTTACCTCTTCGAAGTAGTCGCCGAGCGTTGCGGCCCAGAGCAGTGTTTGCTCGTCCACCTCGGTTTTGCACTGCAGTGCCGCCCCGAGGAGCGCGAGTTTTCGGATGTGGGTGTGGGT
>PMIZ01000191.1 GCA_003157225.1 Actinomycetota bacterium
TGCTCGAGATCGACATCCCCAACCGTTGCGTGGTCGTTCAGCCCGGCATCTTCACGTTCGACGTCTCCACGGAGCTTGCGCCCCATGGCTACTACTACGTCCCCGACCCCGCGAGCCTGAAGGCTTCGTCCATTGGGGGCAACGTCGCCGAGAATGCCGGCGGACCGCACTGCTTCAAGTACGGGGTCACCTCCAACCACGTGTTGGGCCTGGAAGTGGTGCTTCCGGATGGCGAGGCGGTCTGGTTGGGGGGTAAGAATGTCGACTCCCCCGGCCTGGATCTGACGGGGGTCTTCGTCGGTTCTGAGGGCACCCTTGGAATCGTGACAGCAGCCATCCTGCGCATCCTCAAGGTGCCGGAGACGGTGAAAACGATGCTCGCCGCCTTTCGGTCGCTGGAGGACGCGGGCAACGTGGTCTCCGCGATCGTCGCCGCGGGACTGGTGCCCGCCACCCTCGAGATGATGGACAACCGCACCATCAACGCGGTCGAGGATGCACTGGCCTGCGGCTATCCCCGGGATGCCGGCGCGATTCTGCTCATCGAGTTGGACGGTCTGCGCGACGGCATGGACGATCTCACCGAGCAGATCGGCGATCTGTGCCGCGTGCATGGCGCCTTGGACGTACGGATCGCTCGCGACGAGGCCGAGCGCGCGACGCTGTGGCGGGGACGCCAGGGCACCTTCGCGTCCATCACTCGTCTGGCTCCCAACTACATGTCTCTGGATGGCACCGTGCCCCGCACCATGCTGCCCGAGGCCCTGCGTAGGGTCGCGAAGTTGGCCGGTGGCTACGGGCTCGACGTGTTCTGCGTGCTCCATGCCGGCGACGGCAATCTCCACCCTTGCTTTCTGTACGACGGGACAGACGCTGAAGCGAAGCGCAAGGTGGAGGCGGCCAGCATGGAAGTGCTGAGGATCTGCGCTTCGCTCGGTGGCACGGTGAGCGGCGAACACGGCATCGGCATCGAAAAACTGGCCGCCATGGACCTCGTGTTCAGCGAAGACGACCTGCGGGCGCAGCGTGCAGTCAAGTCGGCCTTCGACCCGCGGGGTCTCTGCAACCCGGGCAAGCTGCTGCCTCCACCGCGGAGCGCGGCCGTTGCCTAGAGGCTCCACAGCCGAGCGGCGCTCTCTCCTCGAGCTTGCCACCCTGGCAGCCCAGCTTGAAGACCTGCTGGGAGTGGGCCGGGTGTCCATGCGGTCGCAGGTGGTCATCAACGGAGTCAGCGCACGAGTCGAGGCGCGCCCCAGCTCCACCGACCAACTGGCGACGCTGCTCGCGATCGCGAATGCCGATGGGGCGGCGGTGTGCGTGGCTGGACGGGGTAGCAAGCTCGCTTGGGGCAATCCGCCGGCCCGTTTCGACCTCCTCGTGCACACCCGTGAGCTGCCTGCCCACTGCTGGGTCGACGCCGACGATCTCACCCTCACGGTGAGTGCCGCGACCACCCTGACGGAGGCGCGCACGCAGGTGCGAGCGAAGAACCGGGTTCTCCCCCTCGACGGCGGCCGGCCGGGGCGGGCCACCGTGGGAGGCGTGGTGGCGACCGCNNGCGATCCTGGCGGATGGCACGCGGGTCGCGTTCGGCGGGCGCACCATCAAGAACGTGGCCGGGTACGACATGACCAAGTTGTTCGTGGGGTCCTTCGGCGCGTTGGGCGTGATCACGGAAGTGACTCTCCGTCTGCTTCCTCTGCCGGATAGACTGGCGCTCGTGGTGCTGCCGTTGGCATCGCTGTCGCAAGGGGCAGACCTGGCTACGTCCATCCTCGATTCGGGCCTCCAGCCTCTTGCGCTGGAGGTGGTTTCACGGGGGGCCGTCACGCTCGCCGGCGCTTTCAGGGCGGCGTCGTGCTCAAGAGCGGAGGGCGCCGCTCTGCTGTTGGTAGCCTTCGCGGGGCATCGCGCGGCGGTCGAGAGGTCGGTGCGGGAGGTCCGTGATCGTTCCGGGGTGCGCGAGGCCGTGGTTCTGGAAGATGCTGAGGCTGAGTCGGAGTTGGATGCCCTGGCCGGGCTGGGGGCTACTCCAGAGGTCGTTCTCAGGGCGCGTGTCACCGTTCCCATGAGCGAGGTATGGAGCTTGGCCGCTGAGGCCGAGGTTTCGGCGTCGGTTGGTGGGCTGCCGATCGGGTACCGCATCGGTGGTGCGCGGGGCGCCCTCGACCTGTGGGTCGGAATCGAGGGCGGGCCTGATCTGTCCAGGCCGGCGGACGGCGCTCGGCAGCACTGGTCCGAAGCGCTGACGTCGCTGCTCGCGGGCGTGCGGCGTGGGGCCGTGACTCGCGGGGGGCAGCTGTCTGTAGTGGAGGGACTCGGACTGCTGACGCCCGGGTTCGACGCGTGGGGCGAGCCCAAGCCGTCGTTCGAGCTGATGGGCCGGATCAAGACCCGGTTGGATCCTCGGGGTACGCTCAATCCCGGCCGGTTCGTCGGGGGCATCTGATGGATCGACGGAACGACCGCGGCGCTCCCGAGGAGTTCGAAAGGCTGCATGCCCACGTGGTCACCTGCAGCAAGTGCGGGTTCTGCCAGCCGGCCTGCCCGATCTTCCGCGCCACCGGCCGGGAGGCGAACGTGGCCCGTGGCAAGGTGGCCCTCTATCGCAACATCATCGAGGACCGGCTCGAGATAGGACCTTCGGTCGAGGACGCCTTCGCGAATTGCCTCTTATGCCGGGCCTGCACCGACAACTGCTTCCCGTCCATCAAGACCGACGAGGTGGTGGTCTCGTTCCGTCACGCCTACGGCGAGCGCTTCGGGCGAGGGTTTTGGCAGCGGAGGGTGTTCCGGAGTTTGCTCCCTCACCCTCGGCTCATGAGGACGCTGGTGAGGGCGCTCTGGGCGGTCCGCCGGACTGGGTTGGCCGACGCGCTGCGACGGGGTGGAGTCGTCGGTCTGCTGAATCCGAAGCTCGAGCGGGCCATGGACCTGGGGGCCGGAAAGCCTGGACCGCTGCTCACGTCGCGCCTCAAGAAGCTGAGGCGGTCGCGGCGCGATGCCCAGGCCAAGGGTCGCCCGCTGGTGGGCTACTGGATTTCGTGCGGCTACAACTACGTATTGCCCGAGGTAGGGGAGGCGACCGTCCGCGTACTCGAACGGCTGGGCTACCAGGTGGAGGTGCTCGACAACGCCTGCTGCGGCCTGGCCGCGTACGGGTACGGAGACGTCGAGGCGGCCCAGCGGCTGGCCCGGGAGAACCTGCGCCGTCTTGGCGATCCCAGCCGGTTCGCCGCGATCGTTTCCGAGTGCGGAAGCTGCTCCGGGCACCTGAAGGAGTACGCGAGCCTCCTTGCGGGCGATCGCAACTGGCAGGCCGGTGCCGAGGCCCTGGCTGCGAAGGTGCGGAGTTTCAGCGAGTTCGTCGTAGAACGCGGTGGTTTGCGGGTAGCGCCGGGTGAGGGGGCCACGAGCAGCGGGGCCGCCGCGGCGGCGCGGAGCGCGACCGGCACAGGCGTGAACGGCACGGATGCTACCGGCGCCTCCCCGCTGGTGGTCACCTATCACGATCCCTGCCACCTGGGCCGCCGCTACCAGAACGTGGTCGATCAGCCGCGACAGCTGCTTCGCGAGCTGCCCGGTGTGGCCTTCACCGAGATGGCCGAGCCGGATTCATGCTGCGGAGCTGCGGGGACGTTCGGGGTGTTGCACCCGGAGACCTCCGCCGCCATAATCGGGCGCAAGATGGAATTCGCGCGTGCCGCCGGCGCTTCGGTGATCGCCACGGAGTGCCCCTCGTGCATGATGCAACTCGCA
The DNA here is from genome assembly GCA_003157225.1 of Actinomycetota bacterium. The sequence goes on from PMIZ01000191.1 coordinate 3,760, forward strand.
TTGGGGGCCCGCGAGGCCGGACTCGCGGTATCGGTACTCAACATCAGCCAGATGTGCGATAGCGCTCAGCAGTTCTCACGAGGGATGGTGAAAAATGGCGGCGGTTGAAGAGAGGCGGGCAGTCTCCGCGGCTACCGTGCATCTGATGGTGAACGGAGAGGCTCACGCGATCCCGGTGCAACCCCAGTGGACGCTTCTTCGCGTGCTTCAGCAGGAGCTGGGACTCACGGGCACCAAGGAGTTCTGCGGCGAGGGGGCCTGCGGCGCGTGCACTGTGATCATGGAAGGCAGGCCGGTGCTCTCCTGCATGATGCTGGCCATCGAGTGCGGCGGCAAGAGCATCGAGACCATCGAGGGCATCGCCAGAGCCAACCATCCCCTCATAGAGGCCTACGTCAAGCACAGCTGCATGCAGTGCGGTTTCTGTACTCCCGGCTTCGTCGTCACGGCCAAAGCCCTGCTCGATCGCAATCCCAGCCCCACCGACGACGAGATCAAGGAAGCCATGGTCGGCAATCTGTGCCGGTGCGGCACCTACCCGCAGCACATCAAGGCCATCAAGGAGGCCGCCGTTGTGCTGAGAGGGGGTGAGGGCCGTGAGTAGCGCCGACGAGAAGCAGCGGATGCAGGAGCTCTTCGACAACAAACGGGCCGACAAGTATCCGCTCCAGGAGTTCCAGAGTATCGGCAAACGGGGGGTGCGCCGCACCGACGGTCTCGAGAAGGCCTCCGGCGCCGCGAAGTACACGCTCGACGTGCAGCTGCCGGGCATGCTATACGGGCGCTTCCTCACGTCGCCCTATCCACACGCTCAAATCGTCAGCATGGACACCTCTCAGGCCGAGAAGCACCCGGGCGTGCGCGCCGTCCTCCGCCACGACGACCCCGATCTGCAGCGGGAGGAGAGCCTCGGGGGGCATGAGCTCAACAGCGTGATGCCGCTCCCACGTGTCGCTCACTGGCAGGGGGAAGAGGTGGGCGCTTTCGTCGTCGCCGACAGCGAGGAGATCGCCGAGGAGGCGCTCAAGCTCGTCAAGGTCGCGTGGGAGCAGCGGCCCTTCGTGCTCGACGTCGAGAAAGCCCTCGAACCGGGTTCGCCGCTGGCCAATCCCGAGGAACGCCCCGGGGGCAACCTGGACACGCAAGGCGTCTACATCGAGGGCCACGGCGATGTGGAGAAGGGATTCGCCGAGGCGGACAGGATCATTGAGTTCAAGTACAGCATGGGGCTCAANNCAGCAGCGGCCGCACATCTGCAAGCGCGCCATCTCCACGTGGTTCGGTGGCCTGCCCATGAACAAGATCGACCTGCATTGTCTGTACCAGGGCGCCAGCTTCGGCGGTTGGAGCCAGATGGCCTGGAACCTCGGAGGCACCTATTGCGCGGCCGTGGCGGCCAAGCGGACCGGGCGGCCGGTGAAATGGGTCTTCAACCGCCGCGAGGACTTCTACGGCGGCGAGATGGACACCGGCGTCTTC
>PMIZ01000396.1:0-13375 GCA_003157225.1 Actinomycetota bacterium
GCCGTCCTACCGGGCGGTGGTCTTCGACCTCGACGGCACCATCGTCGACTCGGTGGAGCTGATCATCCTGTCGTTCCAGCACGCCATCCGCGAGGTGCTCGGCCGGGAGATCTCGCGTGAGGAGTCGATCCAATGGGTGGGCCGGCCGCTCCGTGAGCAGATGGAGAGGTTCAGTCCCGAGCACGCGGAGGAGTTGGTCCGCGTCTACCGCGAATGGAACCACCGGGAGCACGACCGCATGCTGAAGCTCTACGACGGGATCCTCGAGATGCTCGATCGGCTCAACCACGCCGGGGTGAAGATCGGGCTGGTCACGTCCAAGTCGCGCTACACGACTCAGATGGCCTTCGACCTGACCGGCATCGAGGCGTATTTCGACGCGACTGTGTGCTCGGACGAGAGTCCCGGGAACAAGCCCTCGGCGGACCCCATCCTGTTTTGCCTGAACCAGCTGGGGATCGGGCCGGACGAAGCCTCCTACGTTGGAGATAGCCCCACCGACATGCAGGCGGCTCATGCCGCCGCGGTGGATGCCATCGCCGTGACCTGGGGAGTATTCGGGACGCCGGCGCTCGAGGCTGAAAAGCCGGACGTGCTGGTCCATACTGTCCCTGAACTGGCTGAGGTTCTCGGGATATAGGAGGAGCGCGATGGGTTCGGCCGAGGAGCGGATCGAGCAACTACGCGCGCTGGTTCGGCACCACGAGTACCGCTACCACGTGCTCGATAGCCCGGAGGTCTCCGACGCCGAGTACGACACTCTCTTTCGGGGACTGGAGCAGCTGGAGGCCGAGCATCCCGAGCTGATCACCGCCGATTCCCCCACCCGGCGCGTGGGCGGAGAGCCTGCGTCGGTCTTCGGTGAAGTGCGCCACGGGGAGCCGATGCTCTCCCTTGCCAACGCCAAGAACGAGGACGAGCTACGCGCCTGGCACACTCGGACGGTCAAGCTGGCCGAGGATGCTGGCGCTGAGGTTGCGGAACTTCGCTTCTCGGTGGAGCCCAAGATCGATGGCCTCGCCATGTCGCTGCGCTACGAGGACGGCCGCTTGACGATGGGGGCCACCCGGGGTAACGGCGAAGTGGGCGAGGACGTGACCGCCAACTTGCGCACCATCGCCACCGTGCCGCTTGCCATGCTCGGCACCGCCGCCCCGTACCCACGGGTTGTCGAGGTGCGCGGCGAGGTGTACCTGCCCTTGGCGGCCTTTGCGCGCTTGAACGAGCAGCGAGTGGCGAGCGGCGAGTCCACGTTCGCCAACCCTCGCAACGCGGCAGCCGGTTCCCTGCGTCAGCTCGACCCCCGGGTGACCGCGGCGCGGCCGCTTTCCACCTGGTTCTACGGCGTGGGATTCGCGGAAGGCCAGGACTTCTCCAGCCAGCACGAGGTCCTCGCTTGGCTTCGCGAGGCCGGCTTCCGGGTGAACCCCGACATAGGTGTCGCGGCGACCGTGGACGAGATCGTCGCCCTTTGCCGGGAATGGCACGACCGGCGAGAGCTGCTGGACTACGACATCGACGGCGTAGTGGTGAAGCTGGACGACCGGCGGCTGCAGGCGGCCTTGGGGGCCGTCGGCCGGGCGCCTCGCTGGGCGGTGGCCTACAAGTTCGCCCCCACGACCGCGCGGACCCGGCTGCGGAAGATCCACATCAACGTGGGAAGGACGGGCGTTCTCAACCCCTGGGCCGAGCTGGACCCGGTGGAAGTGGGTGGCGTGACTGTGGAGAAGGCCACCCTTCACAACGAGGAGGACATCCGGCGCAAAGACCTCCGCGAAGGCGACATGGTGATCGTGCAGCGAGCGGGCGACGTGATCCCGCAGGTTGTGGCCCCGCTCACCGACCTACGGACCGGCGCCGAGCTGCCCTTCTCCATGCCCGAGAACTGTCCGTCGTGCGGGACGCCGATAGTACGGGTGCCCGGGGAGGTGGCGGTTCGCTGCCCAAACCCGGATTGTCGTGCCAGACTGCTGGAGGCCATCAAGCACTTCGTGAGCAAGGGCGCGATGGACATCGACGGAGTAGGAGACAAGCTGGTGGAGCGCCTGTTGGCGCTCGGCTTCATCGACGATGCGGCGGGTCTATACGGGCTCGAGGCTTCTCAGCTCGCCGATCTCGAGCGGCTGGGCGAGAAGTCGGCCGCCAATATCATCGCCGCCATTCAGGCCTCCAAGACCTGCCGCCTCAGCCGGGTGCTGTTCGCCCTCGGCATCCTGCACGTGGGCGGCGAGAACGCGGAACTGCTGGTGCGCCGCTTCGGTAGCGTGGCGGCCATCCGTGATGCCTCGGTGGACGAGATCAGCGAGACACCTGGCATCGGACCGGTCATCGCCGAGAGCGTATGGCAGTACTTCCACGAGCCTCGCAACCTCGATCTGGTGAAGCGCCTGGACGAGGCCGGGGTGGCCATGGAGGCCGGCGCGGACGAACGCCCGGCCGGCGCTGGAGGTGCGAGGACTGGGGCCACGGCCGCGGCGGGGCCGCTTGCCGGCAAGACCTTCGTGCTCACCGGCACCTTGCCGACACTGTCGCGGGAGCAAGCGACCGAACTCATAGTCGCGGCGGGTGGCCGGGTGACGGGCTCGGTTAGCGCCAAGACCGACTACGTGGTGGTCGGAGAAGAGGCGGGTACGAAACTGGCAAAGGCGCGGGAGCTCGGGACAGAGCTCCTCGATGAAGAGGGCCTGCGCAGGGTGCTGGTAGGCTAGTGCCGACGACCGACCGGCGCGCGGCGCGCCGGAGGGAGTGGACCTTCGAAGGGGGCAAGTGCACCCTAGCAGGCACTGCGTACTTTGCACATCCGTAGATCGAAATGCGTTCCGACCGAGCCGTTCACCAAGATTCGTGTCGCCTTCCGCTTAATGATCCCATCTCCGGGCAGAAAGATGTTCGTGTGGTAGAGGAGCTCCTTGCGTTTGAAGCCCCGCGCTTCCAGAAGCCTTTCAACAACAGCTACCTCGAGTGGGCGTTCATACACGCTATTGTGCGTCGGCGACGACCCACCAATGCTGCGGTGGCTTGCACGCGCAAACCTACGGCTTGCTTTGGCCCACAGCTTGTATGGTAGGTAGATAAGCGCGTAGAGCGTGTACACTGCTCTTCTGATAGTTCCTGGATACAACAAGACGTTTGAAAACGAAGCCCTATGCGTTGTCATACCATCTGATATATAAACGTCTCCACGGCACACTCTGGATAGCTCTTCAATCGCAGCATCAAGGTCAACAATGTGATGCAACACACCATTAACGCACACGACATCAAACGCATCATCACGAAATGGCAGAAAAAACGCGTTGGCAACAATGCCACAAACACCATTGTCACTGATGTTCTTTCTGACACTACGCTCAGATATGTCGAATGCAAAGACGGGGTTAATATCCCTCGAGAGAACGCGACTGACCTGGCCAGTACCACAGCCGTAGTCAAGAACTCCTTCGTGACTCCCCTCCGAGATTGCGCTGCTCCATTTTTCGACCATTTGGCGCGTCTTGGTGCCGTATCTGCGAACGATAGCGCGTTCGTAGACTGATTCTGCCACGTTGTCATGAAGTGCCGACTCGTACATCGCCTGCTCCCGATTGAACGAGTTTTCGTGAGCGGGCGATTCATAGGCCCGCATGTCAGGTATGCCCTCTAGCATGGCGAATGAGTTGAAACAGTCGCGACACCGGAGTGCCCCGCCCTCGCCCTCTGTGAGAAGGGCACCATGGCAGACCGGGCAACAGAGCACTGCGCTTAGTTCTGGCCTCACCGAGTAGTCTCCTGTCTTGGCCCTCCGCAGCGGCGCACCGTGGCGTACGTCCGGAAGGGGGTCGTGACTGGTGTCAGCCTAGCCCTGGCAACATCAGAAGTCAAAGGCCGCACAGCCCTTGAAGGAGGCCTGCATCGTTGGCCACGCAGGCGATTGACGCGTTGCCCGTCAAGCAGAACCACGGGCTTTCCTGACCGCGGCACGGCTGGGCAGATGCCAGAACGCGCCCAACCAAGCCTCACCCGCGTCCGAATGAGGCCGGCCCCCCGCCGCCTGAGTGGGCGTGAGTTCCCCGAAGTACACCCGGTCGCCGACGCAATAGAGATCCACCCGGATGTGGTCGAAGTCTCGGGAGAGAACCCGCGCCAGCCCGAGCATCTCCGCCAGGCGGGGAGGCGGGGGAGTCGGCGGGCCCGGAGGGTATGACCGGCTGACGAACGTCAGGACGTTCCAGGAGGGGTCGCGCCAGGTCCATCTCTCCGCCGGCGAAGTTGGTCTCGAGCCAGCCCTCGAGCATCTGCTCAAAGCGCTCCGGGTCCACTTCCCCGGAGGTTCATGCACTACGGATTCCTTCCGACGCCCCGGGGGAGCGTTGTCCAACATTGGCCTTGCAGCGCTGCTTACGGGGCCGGTCTCCACGGGCGGGACGTCGATGGTGGGTAAGAAGCCCAGCCGGCTGCGTAGGGCTGCTGGTGAGAGTGGACGACGGCTTGCCAGTTGTCATCTTTGCGATGTTCGTCCGATCGGGCCCCCGGGTGTGTGCCCAACGACAAGGCGAGGCGACGCCTGTCCAAGACTGGAGTCTCGACATAGCTGCCATCGGCAGCAGCGCGTGGTTCCAAGACTGGACCTTGGTCCAATGGTGCCAAATCATCCTTGGTCGCGTGATTTCCCTAGCCGGGGTCACATTCGACGTAACTGCTGCCGGGCTACTTGGCGCTGGGCGTCCACTTGTACACCGTGCGATCGCCGACGGCATACAACACGCCCTCGGGTCCGGGGACCAGTGACTTGGTGGTGTCCGGCACGTCGCAGACCCTATCCCAGGAATCTCCTTTGTTGGCGGACCGGCATACCGAGTATTGAAAGCCCATCGGTCTGGCGAGCGCGTACAGGCTGCTATCAGTCCACTGGTCGACGTACAGGCTGAAGAACTCCCCCGGTCCCTCGGTGCTGATCTTCGTCCAGGTGCTGCCGGCATCAGTCCAGCGCCGGAAGACGACATCGGTCGATACGCCGTCGATGTGGCCGTCATCCAGGAACGTGAAATTGGCGGTTTGAGCATAAATGGTCAGAGGGTCGCTCGTATCCATCGCAAACGGCAGATTAGCCGCGTCGGCGTTGCCCAGATTCGTCAGCAGGCCCCAGGTCCGACCGCCATCGCGGGAGGCAAACAGGGCGACGGTGAACCCGGTCGATCGATCTGCGAGGACCGCATAGAAGACGGAGGACTCGCCGCGCGCCTGAAAGAGGGAACTCCTGCCGTCGAAGGGGTACCCGAAGACAAGTTCCTGGTCACCCCGCGCCTTCTCAGGCAGTCCAGAGGGTCTTGCCCAGGTGTTGCCGCCGTCGGTCGATCGAAAGATACCGTCGACCGTGTTGGCAAGGAGGGTCTCGGGTGATGCGGATGAGATCAGGAGATCCCAGACTACCCCTTGGCCAGGTATGGTCCCGGGCGCCTGCTGGTCAGATTGGAGCGAAGGCAGCCCGACCCCCGCTGGTGCAGCCCAAGTGGCGCCTCCGTCGTCGCTTCGCGACAGACCGGAGGTGCCCCAGACGTAGAGCGTGGACGGAGAGGAGGGCGCAATGGCGAGCGAAGACCAGGCAGCGCCCGCCGGGAACAGTGAAGCCCACGAGAGTCCGTCATCCGTGGACTTGACGATCGTACTTTTGGTCGTCACGTAGAGCGTGCTGGGAGTCAGGGGATCCACCACCACCGTGTGCACCTGGGGTCTTGTCCGCATGGAAGCCGACGTGTCGTTCCAGGTTTTCCCCTGGTCGGTCGACTTGTAGATGCCGGTGTCGGCTCCCACGTAGAGAGTCGAGGGATTGGCCGGGTCGACAGCGACAAGTGTCGATATTCGGGGGATGGAGAACGGTTTGCCTGTGGCCGCGTTGATCCCGTACTCCGGGGACTCCCAAACCGCCTTGAGCAACGCAGAGGCGCTGGTGATCGCATCGGCGGTGCATCCCGGAGCCGCAGTGGCAACTGCTTTCGCCCAGTCGAGCTCCTCGCCCTTCACCTGTGACCACGTCCGCGCTCCATCCCCGGACACAAAACCCCGGACGGCGGCACTTCCCGGGTTGGCCAGGATCTCAAGGGACTGCACGGCAGGTGAGTAAAGGTACAAGCGCGAGGAGTCACGCGGATCGGTCCGCAGGGAAAAGACATACCCCTTGGACTTTGCATAGGCCGGCAGTGCCAGGTCTTCCCAGGAGTTGCCTCCGTCTGATGATTTGGCAAGCACGTCCGTGCCGTCCCTCGCGGATCCTCTTGCATACAGCACCGAACCGAAGGCAGCGAGGAGCATGCGATCCTTCACCGCGGCCTCGAGCGCGGCAGGTTCTTGCCAGGTAGCTCCGCGATCAGTGGTCGCTTCAAAGCGTATGCCGCCGTTCCCATCGGAGAAGCCGACATACACCGCCGAAGGAGGTCCCGGATCCACCAGGAGATCGAGCACCTGCCCGCCGAATTCCTCCGCCTGGACCCAGGTGACGGCGCCGTCCCGGGAGACGAACAGGCCCACGTCGGTCGCGGCGTAGAGCACATTCGAATCGGCCGGGTCCATCACCAGCTGGTTACAGACGGGGTAACCAGATTGCGGCAGCGACAGTTCCTGCCAGGTTCCGCTCGAAGCGCCACTTTGTGAGGTGTTGGAGGACGCTGCGATCATCGGAGCGGCGTCAATTACGAGGACCGGGTTCTGATGGGGCCACCATTGGGTGATCCCGTAGGCTCCCAGGCCGAGAGCCGCGGCGACCACGACCGCGGCGCCCGCCGCCATAGCGAGGCGCCGCCGAGTACGCCGCCGAGCCGCGACGCGTTTCTGCAGGTAGGTCCAGACCCCACCGTCGCCGACGGTCGGGGCCAGGTTCTTGAGCGTCTCTCTCAGTTCGCGATCGTCTTCTTGCATGATCGTGCCTCCAATGTGGGCTTGAGCGCCGCTCGAGCGCGGTGTAGGCGCGTGTTCACCGATCCCTCGGAGATGCCCATGGACCGAGCTACTTCTGCCACAGGGAGATCCTCCACGTAGTAGAGGGCGGCAGCTACGCGCTGGCGTAGAGGGAGACTCTCCAGCGCAGCCTGCAGATCGGCTGGCAAGGCGAGGTCCAAACCCGGCTGCGGGTCCTGATCGCGCAAGCGAAGGAGAGCATTGGCGCAGCGGCCAAGCGATCTCCGGTGGTTGCTAAGGCGATTGATGGAAACGCGACGGACCCAAGCCACCGGGTTGTCATACTTGCTCACGCGCTTCCAGTGCAGACAGAGTTGAATGAACGCTTCCTGCACGGCGTCCGCTGCGGCCTCCCTGTCTCCCGCGGCAACCGCCAAAGACCGAACCAGCGCCGTGTAGTGGTCGCGAAAGAGCGACTCTGGGTCAGCGGGCAAGCCATATGTGTGGTCGTCTAGACCGACTCCCATCGCACCTCCCGCGAAAACGTGACAGCCGTCAGACGGGTATCCGTGGCTCTCCACCGCTGGCCCCCCGTGGTGGGCGGTTATCGTGAACGCTTAGTACACCCCACAGTACCCCGTGTGCTTGACACAGGGGCAGAGTCACTATGGAGGCCGCAGAGCACTGACCGCATTTCCGGGGTGGCTGTTGCCGCACTAGAGGAGCGGTCGCCTGGCGGACGACACAACCTTGAATGGTTGAGGCTCTTGTTATAGGTGGCGGAATAACCTTGAACAAGGGGGCAGCATGGCAATCCTAGAACCCCTTGAACCTGACGGCCTCGGCAACGGTGCGGCGGGCGCTGCGGAACGAGTCCTCTGGGTCGCTCGGGTCTGCATAGCCCAGGGCTATTCCGATGACGATGAGCAGATCATCGGGGATACCGAGTTCTGCCCTCAGCACGTCGGGGTAGCACACCGTGTTGATGGCAATGGCGGACTCGACACCCCGATCCTGGGCGGCCAGGGTGATGCTCTGGCAGATCGCGCCCAAGTCGAAGACCGACCACTGCGTGAGCGTACGAGCCATACAGAGGTACACCACACAAGGGGCGCCGAAGAAGCGACGGTTTGCCACGAGAAACTCATGGTGAAAGGTCGGATCGTCGGTGGTTGTGTTCCGAGTCAGCGCCCGACCCAGAGTCAACTCCTTGGTTCGCTCGCGGCAGGCCGCCGGCCACGCTCCGGGAAAGGGCAGGTCGGGCTGGGCCGGCGTCTTCGCGATCGTCCGCGCCTCGTAGTTGCGTCGTATCTGTTCGAGAACCTCTCCCGCGGCAGCGTAGACCTCCCAGGGTTGGGTGTTGGCCCAGGACGGGGTATGCAGAGCGTCTTCCAGTATCTTCTCGAGCGTTTCATGTGGCACGGGACGATTCAGGAAAGCGCGGACGGTGCGTCGGTTCCTCAAAGCGTCATGCACTTCCATGCCAGCCTCCGATCGCAACCTGGTTCGAGTTGGAGTCAGTCTTCACGCCGCATTTTCTCGTATTCCGTCGGAGAACGGTAGCCGCGTCCCCAGCCGCTGCTGTTGCGGCCTCGGCTGTATCATAGGAGTTGCCTGCGAGGAGAGATGGATTTTCGCGGAACCAATCCATCACACAGAGAGCCGGGGGGATCATGCACGCTTGGTCAGGGGGGTTTCGGGTTGACCTTCGGACTCGCCGCATCCTTGCCGCGTTGACTGTCCCGGCCCTTGCGGCCGGCTTGCTATTTGCGCAGCCACTACCCCCTGCCGCTGCGGACGACGGGGCGGTTGGCGGCGACGGTGGCGACGTCTATCCGCTCGCCAACAACGACATCCGCATGCAGGCGGAGACCGTACAGGCCATCTGTTTCCGCGGATTCGCCGAATACCGCGTCGATTTCGAATTCGTCAACAGGGGCAAGGCGCAGACGGTCAAGCTTGGCTTTCTCTTTGCGGTGACCAAGTCCGACAACATGGGGACCGCGCCGGCAGATTTCCGGGCCTGGCAGGACGGCCGCCCGCTCACCGTCACCATCGGGCGCGAGGTGAGCTCGCAGAACCTCAGTGCGGCGACTGGTGTCGGCTACTACCTGCACGAAGCGACCTTCCCTCCCGGCAAAACCATGATCACAGTGACGTACTTCGCCGCGCCGTCCCATTCGGCGGCCCAGCGCTACCCGGAGTTGGCGCCGAAAGAATTCGCCGATGCGGGCATCACCGGGTGGGACGCTTCCTACTGGTACTGGCTTCACACTGGGGCCGGCTGGCGGGACACCATTGGCAGGGCCGTGGTGCGGTACACCCTGGCCGACAGCTTCGCCGGCTGGGCGGTCGACGTGCCGCCCGACCCGGGCCAGGCAAACAGCGACAAGACCGGTCCCGTACCGTACGCGAGGCTCGACGACCGTACCTACCAGTGGGTGTTCGAGGACTTCGAGCCGACCGAGAACGACGACATCACTCTGGCTTTTTCGAACCCGGTGCCCCCCTTCTCGGACCCAAGCACGCAGCCGGACAACGACTTGCCGGCCGGCATGGGCGCCTGGACCGAGGTCGGGGCGGTTTCTGGGGACGCCCGGCCCTTGTCAACAGACGGCACGCCAGAGTGGAGCCCGGGCTTGTTCGGAGGCGCATGGGGCGCCCCAGCGCCGGGCGTCGGCGGATGGATCCGGCTGAGCCTCAAGGGGAATCGTGACATCAAAGAATTCCGGATTCTCCCGGGGCGGCTCGACTCCCTGACCTCGTTCAAGGAGTACGCACGGCCCAAGACGGTCCGCGTGACGCTCTCAGATGGCGCTTCCTCCGACTTCACCTTGGCAGACGATCCCTCCCTGCAGTTGTTCCCCATCAGGGGAACGGCCACGGAGGCGACCATCAAGATCCTCGATGTCTATCCGGGCACCAAGAGCAGAGATACCTACATCTCGTACATCGAGTTCGGGAACGAGACGGCCCCGGCCTTCGGGCCCTTCGCGAAGCTCATCACAGAACAGGCGCCTCCGCCTACCACCACTACCAGTAGCACCGAGCTCTCGATCACCACCACGCAGCCGACGGCTCCGCCGCAGCCGAGCACGTCGGTTGCCGCCACTTCGCCGACCCCAGCCGGCGGATCCAACGTGGCGAACCCGGGGAAAGCCGGGCGCCTCCTGTGGCCCGCCTGGTTGGGCTTGGGCGTCGGGATTGTCGGTTTGGCGGCGCTGGCGTTCTTCGTCATGAAACTCCGCCGGAGTGCAAGGTCGCAGTCCTAGAGCCCGGCAGTCTCGGCGAAGAAGCCAAGCTGATGATGGATCGCCTCCTCGACTTCGTCCATCTGCTCCCGCGTGGGTTCCAACCTTCGAGGTGATGGCTACGACGGTCGTGACTTCGGATGTCAGATTGCCAAGGTTGTTTTGAGTGACAAGAGCAGGGCATTTCTTGCCGTGTTCTGGCCCTGTGGCCGGATCAAAATCGACCCGGTAGCCGCAGCCGCGACGCACCTTCTGAAGGGTTACCATTCAGGTAAGGACTCGCTGCCGGCAGCCAGGTCCTCATTGGCCATCTCGCGGTTGATCGCGCGCATCTCCTCGTATCCCTCGCGCATGAGCGCCTGCACGTGCTGCGCTTGCAGGCAGAAAAGCGCATCGATCATTACCTGTGTCTTGCTTGCCCCAGTCTCGCGTGATCGACGGTCCACAAAGTCACTAGCCCAAATGGGAAGCCGTGCGTTCAAAGGCTTGGCCGCGTGCACGTGGCCGGCCATGGCCATCCCTCCTTGGTCCCCTTGATCCACCATTTCCCCCTGTCGTGCCTCTCCCGTAAGGCAGACAAGCCATACATCAGGGCGCGCGTGGTGTAAAGGGCATTCGTATTACACTCAGCGTCCAGTCGCGGTCGACGGACTACGCGTATCCATTCTCGGCGTTGTACTGATGGCGCGTGCCCGGCGCACCAAGCACTCCGTACGCTACGTTCAGTTCTATCGCAGCCTCGGGATCACCCCCGTGGTCGGGGTGACATTGCTGCATGAGTGTCCAGTAGGCTCGCTTAATGGCGGCCTGTCTGGCCCACGGGTCGACCTTCAAGACCGCGTAGAAGCATCTGGCGATCTTCCTGCCGTTCCATGTGAAGCCACGACCCTCGCGCGCAGATGCGGAGCTTCCCGAAGATGCTCCACGGCCTTCTGACCAAGCTTGGCCGTCGGACGGCCGGCGCTGGAAACGTCGCCTCTTCTCTTCGTACGCTTTCTGCCAGGCCGCCTCTGCCTCCCGATCCGCCCTTCTCGCCTCCGCCTCACGCTTGACCCACACTTCGCCGAGACGAGTCCTCCACTCTGCGCTCCGGCGCTCGTTGAGGTACAGCAATTCGTAAGCATCGTTCTGCCAATCGGTGAGACTCCCCGACAAGCTCAGGACGATAACTCCATCTATCATTGCCACCCGGATCGACCGAAGCGACTTCAGTCCAACGGTCTCCTCAAGTTCCCTGAAGAAGCCGTCCTGGTCCGCGCGGTGGAAGATAGCTCGAGTTCGTTTTCCCGGGCCCAACACTGCCAGATCATGTAGGACCTGGAACGGGTGCTCAACCCGTCGTCGCCACCCGTAGGCATGAGGATATACGCGCACATCGCCGTAGGCGCGGCGGGCGTCTCTTCTGATCCTCCTTTGGCGGACGGCCAGAAAGGCCGCGCGAGGTAGCTCGTGGAGCAGGAGACGCAGGGCCGGCCACCACTCTCTGATGACCCCCACGATGAATGCCCCGACAAACAAGAGGGCGGCGACGAGCGGAACGAGGAGACGGACAACATATGCTGTCAGGAGCGCAGTGTTCAGTTTCGTATTCCTTGGCTGTGTGCTAGCAGCTCGTCACCAAGGTGTCACCACCGGCTCCTACCCACAAACACGTCCCCAGCGCCATTCGTGTCCCCCGGCACGAGATTCGCGGCATCGGAGACAAAGACCACGCGGGTACCGTCTCCGCTGATTGCCTTCGAGAAAGCGAAGCTGTTGGCATCGCCCTGTGTTCCATCGGCGGCCACGTTCACCTGCTCGGTGACTCCCGTCTTGCGGTCGTGGACGAAGACATCGGATTGCGTGTTGTTGTCACCAGAAACGAGGTTCTCCGCGTACGAGTAGAAGCACACACACCGGCCGTCGCCGCTGATCGAGGGCTGGACGCCAAGCACCAGCGCGAGCGCAAGACCTGTCCTCTTCACTTCACCCCCCTCGAGCGTTTGCGCGCGAAGCAAGTATCGGCGCTTGCGAAGGAATCCTGTAGACTGGCGGCTCTGCCCGTTTGCAGAGGGAGGGCAGCACGGATCGCAACCCGACCGCTCCTCAACTGCGCCCCACTCGCCCGCGCCAGGGTCGGACGTGGACCATCGGCGTCGTGTACTCAACCGCACCTGCCAGCACCGGGGATATCATCTTCCGCCCTGCCACCTTGTGCCTTCAGGGCCACCCGAGTGTATTCCTCAGTGGTCACCAGCGATCAGCGATGGGCGGTCGCGACCCAAGAGCGATCGACGTGAGACTGCGAAGCCGATAGCGACGCAGAGAGCAGCGACCGCGAGAGCGACACTCTCTAGCTGCCAGAGCCAAGAGGCGCGGTCCCTCAGGTAGGTGAGTTCAAGCACCTGGTACAGGAAAAAGAGCATCGCCGCGATGGCAAGGACCCCCTCTCTACGGAGAAGAGGGCTGGGCGAGGGAAGCCGGTAGGCGCGAGCCGCACCGAAGAACCCGATAGCGGCGACAACGGCAGCGGCGAGGGCGGCGAGATATGCGACCTCCCAGCGGCCCAATGTGGCTGGGATCGGCGAGCCGGGGACGTGACGTGAGAGCAGCAGGAGAGCGAACTCGACCCCGAAGGCGATGCTCGCCCATCCCAGACGCCGGTTACGGACCGCGGTCTCCCTGCTCGGAATGGCCCGGGGTCTGCCAAAGCCTGTTGCCACAAGCAGGAAGGCGGCCGAGGCCGAGAGGTAGGCCGCGACCTGGATGGCCGCGCTGCTTTGGAAGTTGGCGGGGTAGTAGGAGAAGATGGAGAGCGCCTCGCCCACGAAAACCACGCCATAGCCACCTGCCAGGACTAGAGCCCCCAGCCTGAGTCTGGGTCCCCGGGCCTCTCCCCCGCCGAAAAAGGCGACCGCTATCACCGCGAACCCAGCGACCAGCAGCGTCCGACCGCAGACCTGGAGCAGCCAACCAGCCTCCGATAGTGCGCTGCCGAGGAAGCTGATCCGGCCAGATGCCAAGAAGGTGATGTCGGCCGCAACGCCAAGTGGATAGGCGACCGCCATCGTGGCGGCGGCGGCACCCAGGTAGGTGTCGCGACTTGATCGCGCAGCATTGGATCGCATGTCTCGTTACCCCCCTCTTTCTAGCGAAACGCGGTACCCGGCCACGGCCAACAGGCCCCAGGGCCATGGCGCCACCATCATATCGTCTTCGGTCAAAGCCCGGATGCCGCAGGCGGGACTCGAACCCGCACGGGCATAGCCCTACGG
>PMIZ01000396.1:13392-13677 GCA_003157225.1 Actinomycetota bacterium
ACGATATCCCCGGCACGCACTCGAAGCAAGCTCGAAACAACAGGCAAGTGCCATAGCCCGCAGCCGGGAAACTGCCTTGGTTAGCTAGCCGGCGCAGGCGCAGGTGTCGAGAACCAATAGTTGGTGATCCCCGGGGCCCAATGGCCGGTCGCGCTTCCCCGCACAAGGTCCTCTGTCCAATCGACGACGCTCTCGCCGCTAGGAGTCGTGATGATGACGTGAAGCGGGACTCGAACCCGCATTCCCTGGCTGCGGTTCTCTGATGCTACCCTGAGGGGGCAGGAG
>PMIZ01000283.1:0-228 GCA_003157225.1 Actinomycetota bacterium
TTCGATGACGGCGGCTTCGGCGCCGGTCGACGTGATGGTCGCCCCGGATACGGTGATGTCCCCTGTCGAATAGATGCCGGGCGAATCTTGGCCGGTGGTCTCGATGGTACCGCCGGTGGCAGTGACGGTG
The DNA here is from genome assembly GCA_003157225.1 of Actinomycetota bacterium. The sequence continues at coordinate 131 of PMIZ01000283.1, forward strand.
CCGCTGCCCCGGTCGGTCGCCAGGGCGGCGGAGTTGGCACCGCGGGTGATGATGTCGACATTGGTGAGCGTCAACTTCCCGCCCAAGGTCGCGTCGAC
>PMIZ01000283.1:253-5985 GCA_003157225.1 Actinomycetota bacterium
GCGTTGAGTCCGTAGAAGCTGCTGTTATCGAGGGAAGAGCTGTCGCCGCTGGTAGTGATCTTGGAACCGGAAAGGGTCAGGCTCCCGTTGTCCGTGACAAGCACCCCGGACTGGTCGGCCGCTGTGGCGGAGATGGTCTGGTCGGTCTTCGTGGCGGTCTGGCCGCTCACTTTGTAGGCGGCGCTGGTCAATGTTATGGCTGCGGAGCCACCGCCACCCGCACTTCCGGAGCCTCCGGGAGGAGCCGCCGGAGGTGCCCCGCCTGCTTGTGTAGAAGCCGCCTGGGTGGATGTCGCCGTGCCGGCGCCGGACGCTCCAGCTACGGAGGTGGTAGAGGCAGTGCTTGCGGCCGATCCGCACCCGCTGAGCAACACGCTCCCAAGAAGCGCCACTCCGACCAGTGGGCCGACTATCAGTGCGAGTCGTTTTCTCATGATCCCTCCCGACTTTTGTCAACGATCTGTCGCCATACCCGGAGTATCGTCGGGCGAGAATAAGCCGGGCTTAGTGTTCGGTTACGTTTCCGTAACCTGGTTTTGCGCGGACTGGGCCTTCACGTATCGGCTGGTGTGCCTCGGTCTGGGCCGGACGCCGAGGCGGCGTCCGGCGCCTCGGCGTCCGAGCTTCGGAGATGCTACTTGGCAGACTCGTCGTACTGCATGATCCCGAAAACAATACCGGTAGGGTCCGCCAGATAGCTGAGCCAGCCTGATCCAGGGACGGCCCGTTTCGGCACCACCACGGTCGCCCCGGCAGCCACGGCTTTCGCCGCCGCGGCATCGTTGTCGTCCACGGACATCGTGAGGACCACCCGTTGACTCATGTTTTCCATCGGAGGCGGGGCGATGGCGCCGTCGATGCCCGGCTGGGCCTTGTCTCCAGTCATCACGAGCCAGTAGGGCATCTCGCCCCACTGCTGCGACTCCCAGCCGAAGGCCTGTTGGTAGAAATCTATCTGCTTCTTCGCGTCCTCGGTGAAATACTCGAACCACGTTATCCGTGCCACGTGAGCTCCTTTCTCCATGATCGTCTGCCCGCGACAAGCGCGTTGCCTGCATATACCCACCACGAAGGCATTCGAAGACGGCATCGAGACGGCATCGTTCGGCCGCCGGGATGCTGAATGCGGTCCGCTTGACAACGGAGCGTCCAGGCTTGGTCACCGCCGAGCGTCCAGGCTTGGTCACCGAAAGGCGACGCCGCCGGGCCGCTGGGACGCTTCCCTCGCGCTGCGCGGCCTATGGCTTGGCGCGCTCTCCCACCGGTCTTGTCTCGAGCTCGGCCACGAGTTCGTCGAGGAAAAGTCCCACGTCGGTGATGATGGCGATCGTCTGAAAGCTGCCGCGGTCGGAGAGCTTGGTGGCCACCGCCGGGTTGATGTCCACGCAGACCGTGCTCACGGTAGCCGGCAGTAGATTGCCGGTGGCGATGGAGTGGAGCATGCTGCACAGCATGAGGCAGAGCCCGGCATCGCGGACATGCTCCCTCATCGCCTGCTGGGCCACCATCACGTCGGTGATGACGTCGGGCAGGGGGCCGTCGTCGCGGATCGACCCGGCGAGCACGTATGGGATGTCGCGCCGGACCAACTCGTAGAAGAGCCCCGACGTGAGCGTCCCCTGCTCCACGGCCTGCCGGATCCCGCCCGCGCGGCGTATGCGGTTGATGGCGCGGAGGTGGTGCTCGTGTCCGCCTTCCACGGCTTCGCCTTCGGATAGGTTGATCCCCAACGACGTGTTGTAGAAAGACGATTCGATGTCGTGCACGGCGATGGCGTTGCCACCGAATACCACGTCGATCCAGCCCCCAGCCACCAGCTTCGCGAAGGCGGGAGCGGCGCCGGTATGCACCACGGCAGGTCCGAGGACGGCGACGATCTTCTTGCCTTCCCCACGGATCTCCCGCATCAGACGGGCCACCCTCGCTATCACCAAGCGCTTGGGTTTCTCCGACGACACTGCCGAGCCCATGAACTCGAACGCCCGCGACGCGCGGTCGCGACCGAGCGGGATCACACGTATGCCACGCGTGCCCGTGACGATCGGGTCGCCGGCCTTCACCTGGATGAGCGGCACGGTCTGGGCCGTGTTCGTCGCGCTATCCACGAGGATGCCGCAGTCCATCTCCGGCCATTCCACCGGGATCCAGTGTCCGTCGATGCGGACGAACGTGTCCAGGTTGGTGGTGGAGTAGAAGTCCTCAGGGAAGACGCTGTCGGCCGGACAACGCTCGAGGGCGGCGTCGGTCTGCTCGATCAATTCTGCGCCATGCTGCTGCAACGCACGCAGGATCTCGTCCAGTTCGGCCTCACCGGCCGCGGTCACGCGAAGCACGGCGAGCGACGGGTCGTCCTTCTCCATCCCCATGTTGAAGCGCAGGATGCGGTACTCGCCACCCAGCCCGAGGATGACGTCCAGCACCTGCGGCAGCAGGAGCGAGTCGATGATGTGGCCTTCCAGCTTGATGTCTTCGTATACGCTCACTCGCACTCGCTCACTCGATCGCCCACAGGCGATCGGCTTTCGGGGTTGTTCGTACCGGCTGCGATCTCGCCTACCGGTAGTCCTGGTGTTTACCGTCGCAGGTCGGCGGCTTGCCGCTCAGGCCGCAACTGCAGAGGGACATGGTCCCTTTGCCTGTCGACTCGAAGGCCAGCGGCTCGATGCCGGTGCCTTCGTGCGACCCGTCGCAGAAGGGGACGTTCCTGGTCTCCCCGCACATGCACCAGTGGTAGGTGCCCTCGGGGAGCCTGTGCATCGTGGGCATGTTGAGCCCCTTGGCGTTCTTGAACTTCATGGCGCTTCTCCTACGTATCGTGGGTTCGTCGCCGGCCGGATGCCGGCTAGTAGGCTTCCACCCAGAGCTCGTAGAACGCCTGCGGATGCTTGCAGGCCGGGCACTCGTCGGGCGCGGACGGACCTTCGTGGACGTAGCCGCAGTTGCGGCAGCGCCACTTGGTGGTAGTGTCGCGAGAGAAGACCTTGCCACCCTGCACGTTCGCGAGCAGCTTGCGATAGCGCAGTTCGTGCTGTTCCTCGACTTCGGCGATCTCTCTGAAGGAGGTCGCTATCTCGTCGAAGCCCTCCTGTTCGGCCACGGTGGCGAAGCCGGGATAGAGCACACCCCACTCCTCCTTTTCGCCCTCCGCGGCGGCCAGCAGGTTCTCGGCGGTGCTTCCGGTCTTCCCGGCGGGGAAGGTGGCGGTGATCTCCGCCGGCCCGCCCTCGAGATAGTCGAAGTACACCTGAGCATGTTCCTTCTCGTTGCCGGCAGTCTCCTCGAAGATAGCCGCGATCTGCTCGAGGCCCTCTTTCTGGGCGGCGCTTGCGAAGAAGGTGTAGCGGTTCCTAGCCTGGCTCTCACCGGCGAATGCTTTGAGCAGGTTCTGCTCGGTCTTGGTTCCCTTCACGCCCATTCTTGTTCTCTCCTTTTCATCGGCCATCGGTCTTGCACTTATTCCCACAGGACTCAGGGCGAAACGCATTCGACGCCGTCGGCGCTCATGGCCGCGACGCAACGGTTGCAGTGGTCGCAGTCCGAGACGGAGACCTTGCCGCTCGCCAGGTTGTTGACGAAGTCTGGGTCGCGGATCGTGGCTCGGCCCAACTGCACAAAGGCAAAACCCTCGGCGATGAGGCTGTCTGCATGCTCCAGCGACAACACCCCACCGAGATAGCCCACGGGCATGCGCACGGCGTCGCGTACCCGCCGCGCTCCCTCGAGCAGGAACAACGGCTCGAAGCGGTAGCGCTGCACCATGATCCATCCGAAGAGAGCGAGGCTGGTCTTGTAGAGGAGGTTGGTCTGTGCCCCGGCCATCTCTCTGACCGGTCTGCCACCCCTCAGCATGAATAGCGGCGTAGCCGCCGTGAAACCGCAGGAGGTGACGAGAGCGCCGGCCCCCGCTGCCTCAAAGGCTTGGGCGACCTTCACCGCCTCGTCTAACTCCAAGCCGCCCCGCATGCCGTCGCGCTGGTTCATCTTGACCACGACCGGGTAGTCGGCGCCGACCCGGACGCGCACGCTCCGCACGACTTCTGCAGGAAAGCGGCAGCGGTTCTCGAGGGAACCGCCGTAGCCGTCGCGGCGATGGTTGGTCCAGGGCGAGAGGAACTGGCTGAGCAGATAGCCGTGGCCGGCATGGATCTCCACCGCGTCGAACCCGGCCTCCCTGGCCAGTCCCGCGGCGGCTGCGAAGTCGCCGACCTTTTGGTCGATGTCGTCCTCGGTCATCTCGCTGCAGAAGGACAGGCGGAACAGGCAGAGCTTCGCTGAGGCGCCGAGGGGCCGCCGCCCGATCACTTTGGGGCTCGCGAAAAAACCACAGTGGCCCAACTGGATCGCGGCTGCCGCCCCCTCCGCGTGCACGGCAGCGGTGAAGCGCTGCAGTTGGGGCAGGATCTTCGGGCGCATCCAGAGTTCGTGTCCAAATGCGCGTCCGTCCTTGCTGACGGAGCAGTAGGACAGAGTGGTCATACCTACTCCGCCCGCCGCGACTCGGCGGTGATGCTCGATGAGCTTCTCGGTGACCTCTCCGCCCGGGCTCATCCCCTCGAAGCAGCCTGCCCGCACTGCTCGGTTGCGCAGCGTGAGACCGCCGATGGCGACCGGGCTGAAGAACGGGCTGTCGGATGGTTCGGGCATGGATTGTCGAGACCATGATAGCCGGGCGAGGCGGCGCCGTCTCGCCCGGGTCTGCCAGGGGGACTAGAGCAGCTCGGGCTCCCGGGGCTGCCCGTCGTCGCGACGGGTCACGTTGAGCAACCGCGCATGGGCGCCAACGGGGAAATTGACCGGATTCTCGACGTCGCCACCCTGGTAGCCGAAGATCTTGCCTACGGTCCGCATGAGGTCGAAGTCCACCACCACGGCGCCCAGCGTAGGCACGATCTTCTCCCGCCAGACGAAAAAGTGGAGGTCGTTTGCCAGCTTGTGGTAGTGGCAACGGTCGGTGTCGGCCAGGCCTTTCTCGGAGCCGAGCAGGCAGTGCCAGGTGTAGAAGTCCTCGTTGAGGTAGANNGCGCTCGGTGGCGCTGTAGGTGTACTCCACGCGCCGGCCTATCAGCTCGGTGGTGGGCCCGTGACGAGGAGTATCGGGTGTGAATCTCCCGTTGACGGCGCCGGCCAGAAAGACGGCTCGCACGGAGGTCAGCTCCTGCCCGCTTTCGNNGCAGATCCAGCACCAAGCTCACCGTGGCGGCTCTCTCGAGGTGCCTCAAGAAGTCCACGAAGTAGATGCCATCCCGCACCTTGTTGGCGACGTAGGTCTCCTCGGCCTCCCGTCCGGCGCCCGAACCCTCCAGCATTCTCCAGATAAGCTTCGTGCCGGTGAGAAACTCGTGCTCCACCATCTGGCCGTTCTCGAGATGGAGCCTCAGGGTGGTACCGGCGAGCTCGTCGGTGCACCGTGGGGTGTTGTTATCGGGAGCGAAAGCCTGGGCCAATTCGCCCACACTGATCCACCGCGCTTCGTCCGACATGCGCCCTCCTGTCCGTTGGCGAGATGCGCGACTACTCGACCGAATTGCAGCATACACCGTGCGGGCCGCTGCTCCAGTTCTTCACGGGCGTAACCGGCACCAACAGAACGAAAGAGGCCCGCCGAAGCGGGCCTCTTTCGCAGGAGCGATCCTGATTCTTTCAGGATCCCCAGTGGGGGAAGGGGAAGTAGGGGCCGCTGCCGTTCCAGTACAGGAAGTTGTCGGCTATGGTGTTGGGGCTGGTACCGTTGT
>PMIZ01000283.1:6000-6198 GCA_003157225.1 Actinomycetota bacterium
CGGCGCCGGTAATGGTGACGGTGTCACCCTCCCAGCCCACGTTGGGGCTGATGGACGTGATGGTGGGGGTCGCCAAGCCCGTGTTGTAGGTGAAGTCGTCTGCTGAGACTTCGGGACTCGTGCCCGAGCCGGTGGTCACCGAAACCTGCACTGTGTTACCGCCGGTGCCCGCGGGGGAAATCGCGGTGATCAACGTCG
>PMIZ01000449.1 GCA_003157225.1 Actinomycetota bacterium
CAGTCGCGCCCCTTGCTAATGGCGAGCAGAAGCGACACGAGACCGGCAGACAAGATTGCCGTGCCCGCGAAGTCGATCCGGCCCGGCGCGCGGACGGGAGACTCGGGAACACCAAACGCGACACCTGCGATAGCGATGACGACAAGCACGAGCGGGAACCAAAACAACCATTGCCAGGAGAGGTGATCGACGATCGGTCCGGCCAGCACGATGCCGAGCCCCCCGCCGACCCCGAAGATAGCCGAAAGTAAACCAACTGTGACACCGACGCGCTCTTGCGGAAGCTCGTCCCGGACGACGCCGATGGAAAGCGGCAGGATGGCTCCCCCAGCACCCTGCAAAACCCGCCCTAGCACAAGAACCCACAGGCTGGGGGCGAGAGCCGCCACTACGTTGCCCGCTGCCACCACAAAGAGGACTATGAGCATCACCCGCCTCTTGCCGGCGATGTCCCCCAAACGCCCCAAGATAGGCGTAAACACCGACGCTGCGAGCAAGTACGCTGTTAGCACCCAGCTGATGCCGCCCAGGGAGGTATGCAGGTCCTTGGCAAGTGCCGGAAGCGCCGGCGCAACGAGAGACTGTAACAAGGCGAACACCAGACCACCCAGCGACAGAAACAGCAGGACCGACGTGGTGTTGGCGTGGCGTCCCGTACGTTCCACCGGCGCGTTTCCACCCGACGAGGAAGCACTCCGCGGCGGCGTTTCGATAACGGGCGGCATGGGTTACCCCCTTCGATTAAGTAAACAGCTGTTGACTTTAGCGCGTGCGTTCTCTACAGTCAACAACTGTTTACATCTTGTGCGAGTAGCCCGTAGAATCGAATAGGTGTGAACGATTGGAACTGAAAGTGAAAGACCAGACGAAGCCCAGGCAAGAAGGGCCACCACCCGTGGGCGATAGGGACTTGCGCGGTGCGCCCGTGCAGCGCGACGCAGCAAAGACACGCCAATTGTTGCTCGAGGCGGCTCGCCGACGGTTCGCTCGCGACGGCTATGCTGCTACGACGGTTCGTGACATCGCGGATGACGTGGGTGTCAACGCCGCCCTTATCAGCCGCTACTTCGGCTCAAAGGGGGATCTCTTCGCGGCATGCCTGGAGGGGGCGGTCCAGGATCTTGGTCGTTCTGCGGACAAAGTGCAAGGGCTGCCACAGATGGTGGAGGCGATCAGTCGTCACGCCGTCGGCATCACGCCAGAAGGCGTTCCCGGCCAAGTGTTGCTGCTGTTGCTGCGATCATCTGGAGACGAACACGCCGAGCAGAAACGCCTTGCGGTCCTGCGGAGCTTCGCGTCCAAGATCGCATCGGTAGCCGGCTGGACGCCGAATCAGCCCGGCGCCGAAGAAGTCCTTCTTCGTGCGCAAGTGGTCTTGTCAGTCGCCGTCGGCGTCGCGGCGCTTCGGCTGTCCGGATTGCAGCCGCTCGGTTCAGCTACCGAGCAAGAGTTAGTGAGTCCGCTACTCGATGTGGCGACGGCCCTACTGGGGCGGCAGCTCTCTCCGTCGAAAGAGTGAACTGCGGCTGAGAGAATGCGCCTAGAATGCGCCTAGACCCCGAGTGTCTATTCGGGACAGTAGGGACGACCGGGCAGGCGACCGGACAGCAGAAGATGGTCATTTCCAGGGAACATGTTGTCGTTTCGACAACGGAAGGTGGGGTCTGCTGGACGCTCTTCGAACGCCAGTAGCAGACGTGAGCTAGCCGGGCCCGGTGTTGATGGCCTAGCCCATGGGCTCTGCGGGCGGTGTCGGCCGAAGTGCCCCTTACCCACCCTCGCCTCTCGAATGAATCAGCACACGGTAGTACGGCTTGCTCCTTGCGCGATGCACCTGTAAGCGTGCTGGGCCCTGCACCTTGCCTGGGGGGTCGAACCCCAGCGCTGCCCTCGCGCTACCAACGCCGGCATACCCGCCGGCCGGGTAGTGCTCACCTTCACCCGAAAAGCTACCTGCTTCGGCCTAGTCGGCGAGATCGATTTGCCAGTCCAGCTCCTGAATCCGTGCATCGAGCTCGCGATGCTCTCTGGCAAGAGCGTCGGCCTGCTTCTGGATCTCGCCGATTGATACGGTGCTACGAAATCGCACTTCAGAGACAGTCTGGCGGCTGAAGGTTATTGACGCAGCCTGGAGTCCAGAGAGTGACGATGGGAGAGAAGAACTCCTCGAGCAGCGATGAGGAAAGGGCTGCGCAACTGACTCTTCGATTTTAGTATACCCCGCAGGTGGGGGCTTGCGGCAAGCCCCGGGTCGTGCCGTAGAATCAACGGCTGCACATGGGAAGGGGCAAAGACAGAAGCCTCCAAACGCGTGACGTGTCGATGCCTGCGGACCCGCGCTGGCGTGAAGCAGAGCAGCCGCGCAGCACGAAAGGAGCGAGCCTGTGACAGCCACTGACGACCCGGATTCGTTCGAGGAGTTCCGACCGTTCTCCTCGCCAGAAGCGAGAGAGCGATTTCTTGCACACATAGAGGTGCTTGAACGTTCTTGGCCCGTTGAGCATGAGGGCAGGATGGTCATCACCGATGACGGCAAGACGTTCGTTCGCATCAGCGGCCCGGTCGCAGCGCCACCTGTCGTGTTACTGCCGGGTGGACAGTCGAGCTCTCTCGTGTGGCGTCGGTTGATCGCTCCGCTTTCAGCGCACTTTCGGACTTTCGCGGTGGACGCCATCTATGACGAGGGTCGGAGCGTACCCGTACGTCCTGTGCACGACGTCGACTGCCTGCGGGCGTGGCTCGGGGCCGTGCTCGACGGGCTTGGACTCACTGACGACATCACGATGGCAGGCCAGTCCTACGGCTGCTACGCGTCGGCAGAGTACGCCCTACGTGCTTCGGGGCGACTCCGCAAGCTGATATGGATCGCACCCGTCATGATCGGCGCACCCCTTTCGCACGAGTTCGTCGACCGTCTGATCCCGTTGGCTGACGGAAGACGCGATTCGCTGGCTGAATATTGCCGCTGGATCATGCCCAGTGTGGCCGCCAGGTACCCCGACGAGTTCGAGCGGCGTATCGACGAAATACTCTTGGTCCGCGAGAGCTACGGCAGGATGATCCCACCGGTGCGTGCAGCGATGATGTCTGACGAAGACTTGCGGAGCATCGAGATACCCACCCTATGTGTCCTCGGTGGGTCTGACGGAGCAACGGCGGACTCGCGAGGCGCCCTCAAGCGCATCGAGTCCCTCATGCCCCATGTCCAAACCTTGCTGGTACCGGGCGCGGGGCACGATGTCGTCGTCGCGGAGACTGATCTGGTGACAAGGCACGTGCTGGACTTCTTGTTGCTCTGAGGATCGCAGGACGTGGGGACCAACATCTACGGTCGCTCCTGATACCGGCCGATGCCAGGTTGGGCACAAAAGGACGGCGAACGATCGGACAGCAGCACTGGCCTTTTTGCAAGCAGAACGTTGTATTCCTGACAACGGTAGTGGGCAGAAGTGGACAACTTCTGAACTGCTTTCTAACAGAGGGTGAAGTGCCCCAAAGTGCCGTTTTGCTGGGCAAAACCGCATATTGCGCCTTGCCAGGAATTATGGCCTACCAGCACATTGCCAAAATCGCCCAACAGATCATGGACCCGCCGCAGAGACTTCAGGATCTTTACGACTGGTTCAGGCGCGATAGCGTCTGCACGGGCTTGATGCCGGAGAGCACCTTGTCCACATACACGGTGTGAAGTAGCGGTTCGTCGTAGCCGGTCTGAAACTTG
>PMIZ01000531.1 GCA_003157225.1 Actinomycetota bacterium
GTTCGCGATCCTCTTCACGGGCAGATACCCGCGCTCGCTGTTTGACTTCGTCGTCGGAGTTCAGCGGTGGGGCTGGCGGGTCTTCGCGTACGCGTTCTTGTTGATCACCGATCAGTACCCGCCCTTCAGCCGGTCGTAGCCGACCCACCGGGCGACACCGCCCGGACGGGCGCGTCCTGATCTGCGCCGCGGCTGCCGGTGGGCCGGCNNTGTCGCGGCGCAGTTTCTTCGTCGGAACTTCGTCGGAGGTGTGACTACTTCAGGCCCGGGGCGAGGTCGTGCGGATCCGGCTACGGTTCGCAAGCGGTCGTTTCATCGGCGCATCTTCTCCCACCACGTGCGGTGCCGCTCGCGGGCGATCTCCGCGGGAAGCGTGCCTCTGACCATCGCCCCGAGGTACTTGCGCCCGTGGCGTGTGAACAGCACGTGCGCCAAGTGGCCCGCGAAAAGGGCGACGGCGGCCACGGCGAGGAAGCTGTGCAGCCAGAGCGCCCGCGAAACCAACCAGGCAGGTAGGCTGGCCTTCCCAAGCAGGAACCCTCCGGTCACCGCGAAACCGATAGCCATCGAAGCCACCAACACGGCGTTTGCCTTCTGGCCCGCGTTGAACTTGCCTTGAGGTGGCATCTCCCGCCCGCGGAGCGTGTCGCCGCGTAGCGCCGCGCGGAACCAGCGCCGGTCGTTTGCGCTCCACAGGTCCACCTGGCGCACGTCCTCGAGCAGCCGCCTTCGGTTGACAACCAAGAGGATCAGCAGGGGCACGACGATCATGGCAAAGCCCGTCAGCCCGTGGCGATATGCGACTCCGTGCCTGGCGACGCCCAACCACGCCCTCGTCGACGGTATCCACATCAGAAAGCCGCTCACCAGCGCGATGACGAAGAGGAGCGCGTAGAGCCAGTGAGCCACTCGCTCTGCCACCACGAAACGGGGCACACTGCCGGGAGTCAGGTCCGGCGGCTCTCCGCCGGCCGCGGCCGTGGCGTTGCCGGCCGGGCTGTCGCCCGCCAGACCGCCACCGGTCTGCCGCAGGACCCCGTCTTGCTCGTGAGACATCGTCATTGGTGATGCACAGTCATCAACTGATAGTCCCGTCCGGCGAGTACCCCCGGGTCTCCCAATACCCGAGATATCCCTTGTCCCCCAGTGCAACAGCTTCCACCCGCACGACCCACTTGACGTACTTGTAGCCATACTCGCCCGGGAGCACGAGGCGCAATGGACGGCCCATGTCGGGCGGCAACGGCTGGCCGTTGAGTTGACGAGCGAGAAGTGTGTCGTCGCGCGAAGCCTCGGCGATAGTGACCGAGTCCGTGTACCCCGCGGCGTCCCCGGAATGAAGAATGAGGTGAGTCGCTTTGGGATCGATATCGAAGCGCCGCATGATCTCGGTCATCGCCACGCCGTTCCACTCCACGCCTTTCACGCCCCATCCTTCCACGCAGTAGAAGTCCCTGGAGCGTGCGACCTGCGGAAGATCTGTGAAATCGGAGAAGGTGAGCGTAGCCGGCTTGCGGAAGAGGCCGTCGAAGGTGAGGCGCCACGTGGATTCGTCGAACACCGGCGTCTCGGCGACGCTGTTGATGCGAAAGCCCAGGTCCCCCACCGACTTGCCGATACGGCCGAAGAGGGCGGAGAACAGGCCTTCTCCCAGGAACAAGGCGGCCACGCCGGCTGCCATGAGACCTATGAAGGCGCGTCGGCCGATGTGCTTCTCAAGGCCGGTCGTGTCGCGCTGATCCGCACTGCTGTCGTCCATTTCGCAGGTAGTCTTTCCCGGAATAGGACAATCGAAACGGGGCTTGCGCTTTCAGTCCGCGGGTTCTACGCTCGGCGCTGGGGAGTGCGGAGGAACAAACCATCCGGAGATTTCGGCCGGATAAAAGGAGAGGTGCATGATGAAGCGTCTGAAGACCTTCTCGCATCTGGGCGCCATCGCGACCGTTGCCCTTGCGGCCATTCTTCTACTCGCGCTCGCGGCGCCGGCCTGGGCCTTCCCGGACGTTCCGGCCGGGCACCCATATGAGACAGCCATCGACGACCTATCTTCTGCCGGCATAATCGGAGGCTACGCCAACGGCAACTTCGGCCTCACGGACCCAGTCAAGCGGTCCCAGTTCGCCAAGATGATCGTCGGNNATCGGCACTCTCGACATCACTCCTCCCACGTCCACCGCGACCCGGTTCACCGATCTCGGCAATCCCGATGCCAACGGCTATCCCCACAAGTACGTGCAGGCTGCCTACGACAACGGCATCACCTATGGCACCAACGCCACCCAGACGCTCTTCGATCCTTGGAAGTCCATCCGGCGCGACCAGGTGGTGAGTATGATCGTGCGCGGAGTGAACGGCCTTTATCCCGGCACTCTCGATGATCCTCCTGCCGGGACGGTCTCGCAGTTCGACGGCGTCCCCGAGCCACATGGCGAGAATCTGCGCATCGCCGATTACAACGGCCTGCTGGACGGGCTCATCGGCATGGGACCCAACTGGAGCGTCACGGCGACGGCCACGCGGGGCGAGGTAGCCCAGATCCTGTGGAACTTGCTCGACCTGCTCGGCGGCACCACCCCCGGAGGGGGCGACGTCTGGGTCTACACCGATGGCAGCGGGGACTATCCCACCATTGAGGCCGCGGTTGCCGACGTCGACCCGGGAACGACCATCAACCTGGGCCCGGGCACCTTCACCTTGACCGCTACACTTTCCGTCGATTTCGATTGCAGCCTTGTCGGCAACGGCATGGACGGCGCCGATAGCACGACAGTCAGGTATGCCGGCACGGTGGTGGAAGTCAGCGACGCCACCTTCTCTGCCGAGGACATCCGCTTCACGAGCACCGCAACGGGCAGCGCCAGCGATGTGATGGACGCCCAAGACGCCGACCTAGATCTCCAGAGTTGCTACTTCTCGGGCGCCAACCGCTACAACAACGTTGCCGGGGATGGCCTCTACGTTTACGGGAGCTCCACTGCCACCGTGACCGACTGCACCTTCACCGGCAACGACCTGAACGGCGTCGACGTCGACGACGACACTGAGATCACGCTGGAGGGCAATACCTGCTCGAACAACACCCAGGACGGGATGATCTTCTGGAGCACGTCCATAGGCCACGTGTCCGGCAACACCTGCTCGGCAAACACCAACGACGGCATCGGCCTCCACGACAACGTTACCGCGGTCGTGGAGAACAACGCCTGCCTCCACAACGTCGAGGCGGGCATCTGGTTCGGCGACAACGCCACCGGGAGCGCTAGCGGCAACGAGTGCGCGTTCAACCACTACGGCATCGCCATAGACCCGGGCGCAAAGCCGACCATAGGTACGAACAACCTGCACGACAACGACAACGACCTAGTGCATCTATAGGGCGGGCATCAGCTTCCAGATGAAGAAGGCGCACTGGCTGCGGCTCGCCGGGGCAAACCAGGTCCACGGTCCCGCGTAGCCAGCGAAGAGCCCGTGGGCCGCTCCTATCCGCGCGGCGGGGTAGTGCGGCAGCCCGAAATCCTCGAATGGCGGCACGTACCCTGACGGGGGAGAATCCCAGACTCCCTCTTCCTCGGCGGCGCGCACGACCATGGTCGTCACCTGGGCCATCATGATCTTGTGGTAGGGCCCGAAGGTGGTTGCGGTCTCGCCCACGGTGATGCCGTGAAGAGCCGCCACCGCCACGTAGTGGTCGGGGTAAAGAGGGTCTTTGGAGTCGAGGTAGTGGCCGGGCAGGCTGCGCTCCACGTCGACGAAGGGGCACTCGTTCGCTGTGGACACCGGGTAGCCCACCGCCCTCACGATCATCTTCGCAAACTGCTGGCGCGTCACCGGATCGTTGGGCCCGAAGTTGCCGTTGTCGTATCCGGAGATCACACTCTTCCCAGCAAGATAGGTGATGGCTGCATAGTAGGGGGAATCGGAGGTCACGTCGGGAAATGAGGTCGTCCCTCCGCCGGTAGCCGTGACGGTGATGGTGTAGACCATGGTGCTGGGGTCGGAACTCCCAACGGACACCACCGCGAACAGCCGCCCGGGACCCGCCGTCCCGCTCGCGTGGAAGCTGGCATCATCGTCGTAGGCCTTGTTCCAGCCGAGATCAGCGATCGCGTCCGACCCGGCGGGCAGGAAGGCCAGTGTGCACTCCCGATGGGGTCCGCCCGTGGTGAACTTCACCGTCACCTGGCACGAGCCGGGGAGGTCGAGATAGAAGTAGTCTTTGTCGCTTTGCTCGGTCACCGCTCCCCAAGCGGTCTTCGCGTTGACAAGGGCAGTGGCGGTCGCAAAGGTGTCGTTCGGCTCGTTGTAGTCGGGCAGCGGCACCAGCGCCAGGGCAGGTGTCGCGCCCAGAGCCAGGGAGATAACGGTGGTCACGCCGGCGACCAGAGCGAACAGTCGGACAGCAAGCCTCATCATGCACCTCCGTCGTAAGGCACGCTGGGGGATAGC
>PMIZ01000512.1 GCA_003157225.1 Actinomycetota bacterium
GCCTCGGTGCCGGTCATGGCCGAACATCCCCCCGCGAAAGCCCGCAAGATGAGGAAGATGGTAAGGTCCTGGGTGGCCTTGATGGGAGCGTCGTGGAGGATCGGGGGCAGATCGCCAAGGGCCCACCGCACTATACCGACGACTACCAGCCCGCCACACAGCAGCACGAACAAGTAGGTCGGCACCGCGAACAGAGTACCGGACTCTCGCACCCCCCTCAGGTTCGCGAGGGCTACCAGTAAGATCACCCCGATACAGATATACACACGGTAGTTGTAGAGCGAGGGCACCGCGGAGTATACGGCGGCGACTCCCGCTGCCGTGCTCACGGCTACAGTCATCACGTAGTCGATCATCAGCGAGGCGGCGGCTATCAGCCCGGGGGTCAGCCCGAGGTTCTCGCGGCTCACGATGTAGGACCCGCCTCCGCTCGGATATGCGTGCACCGTCTGCTGATAGGAGAGCGCGACAATGGCCAGCAGGCCGGCCACGGCGAGCGACACATAGATGGAGTATCGAAGGGCCACAGATCCGGCGAGCATCAGCGCCAGCAGGATCTCCTCAGTCGCGTANNGATGGGGCGCCCTACCAGGGCACGCTTGATGGCGGAACTAGTGCTCAACTTCTCCGCAGGCCTCGGTCAACTGGTCTTTGGAGTCTATCAAGCGCAGGAATACCATGCTGAGGACCGACGTCCACTCCCTCTACGACGGATCCGGTGCGGGGTAGATCTCCTCGGTCTCGGTGACCCCGATATGGAAGGGAATGCTGATCACGACCACCCACGGCACCCCCAGCAGCGCCGCCTTGAGCCTAAGCGCGTTTTGGTTGTGGAGGAAGTTGTCCCACCAGTGCTCCACTACAAACTCTGGGATGATCACCGTCACGGTGTGATCGGGGCCGGGCTGGAGCGAACGCACATATTCGACCGCCGGTCTCGTGAACTCTCGATAGGGCGACTCCACGGCCCTCAGAGGCACGTCGATACCCATCTCTTCCCAAGTCCGCTCCAGCCTTGCGAGCGAGGTGGGGTCGCTGGTCACCGTGGCCGCATGGAAGTCGTCGGGGGAAAGTCCTCGGCCCAGCGAGAGAGCCCGTGCAGTCAGCTCATTCACCTGCGCCACGAACAGGACGACCGTTGTCCGCGGCCTGGAAACCGCGATTCTGCCTAGGCGTGCGAGTCGTTCCTCGGTCTGTGGCTCAAGAAAACGAGCCACCTTATCGTAGTGACGCTTGACGTAGGAGAACAGCAAGATCAAGGCGATCGCCGCGATGAGAACGATGTACGCCCCTTTAACGAACTTGGTGGCCAGAACCACAATAGAGACCACGCCGGTCGCGAAGGCGCCGAATGCGTTCATAGCCGCCCGTCGACGCCAACCGTCGCTCTTGAGCCGGAACCAGTGCACAACCATGCCCGACTGCGAAAGAGTAAAGCTGACGAAGACGCCCACCGCGTACAGCGGGATCATGCTGTTGGTGTTCGCGCCAAACACAATGATGATGATGATAGCCAGCACCGCGAGCCCGACTATCCCGTTCGAAAAGGCGAGCTTGTCGCCCCGGTTCATGAACTGACGCGGCATCAGTCCGTCTCGAGCGAGGATCGAAGAGAGACGGGGGAAGTCGGCGAAACTGGTATTCGCGGCAAAGATCAGGATGGCCATGGTGGCGATCTGCAGCGCGAAGTAGAGGATGCTGCTATTGCCGTAGACGGCTCTTCCAACCTGGCTCAGCACTGTGTCCTCGGCTACGGAGCGCACGTGCATCACCTGCGCGAGATGCGTCACGCCGAGCAGGAGAAAGCCGAGGATGGCGGCCATCATCCCCAAAGTGATGGAGGCATTGCGACTTTCCGGCGGCTTGAACGCGGGTACGCCGTTCGAGATGGCCTCCGTCCCGGTCATGGCGCTGCAACCACCCGCGAAAGCCCGAAGGACCAAGAAGTAGGTCAGAGGGACCTGCTGCTGGAGCAAGTTCGTGTAGACAACGGGGTGCAGATCGCCCATCAGCCAGCGGATCGACCCCGCAACCACCAGTCCGCCGCACAAGAGAACGAAGGCATAGGTGGGAAAGGCGAATATCGTGCCCGACTCGCGGAGCCCGCGCAGATTGGCCAGGGCGACCAGGACCACGAAGCCTAGGGAGATCTCCACCCGGTAGCCGTACAGGCTCGGAAACGCGGAGGTGATCGCGGCCACGCCCGCGGCTACGCTCACCGCCACCGTCATGACGTAGTCGATCATGAGGGAAGCCGCGGCGGTCATGCCGGGGTATTTGCCCAGGTTCGCGCTGCTGACGATATACGACCCGCCGCCGGAAGGATAGGCATGGATAGTCTGTTGATAGGACAGCGCAACGATCGCCAGCAATCCGGCCACCGCCGCGCCTATCGGCAGGGCCCAGTGAAGAGCCGCGGCTCCCGCTGCCATGAGAACGATCAGGATCTCCTCGGTGGCGTAGGCTGTGGACGAAATCGCATCCGAGGCGAACACCGGCAAGGCGATGAGTTTCGAAAGTCTGGTGCGGTGCTCTTCGGAGGTCGGGATCGGCCGCCCGAGCATCACCCGCTTGATCATCTGAGTCGTTAAAGCCAAACCCGGTCATTCCTCTCGCACGCGTTCATCGGACTCGCGAGCAATCATAGATGGTGAGCTCGCACCCCGCGGCACGAATGTCAAAGGATAACAACTGCGCCACCGATTCGCAGCGACGGCTGCGCCCACCCGTCACACAGCGGNNCGGCCTGCTTCTTGATGCGCATCGCGTAGAAGGAGCGCCACACGAAGGTGATCGAGATCAAGAAGAACACCCCGGCCAGAGCGTAGGTGAGCCCGTGTCCATGCTGGTTGGCAAGAGTCACTGCCAGCTCGACCGCCAGAAGACCAAAGAGCGTCGTGAACTTGATGA
>PMIZ01000073.1 GCA_003157225.1 Actinomycetota bacterium
TACGAATCCTTACAAAAACCTGGCGACAGTATCTTTCGGCCAGTACTCGCCGGCGAGTCTCCGCTATTTGGACTCTTGAAGGGCCTCGAGGAGCGCCGGCACCATGGCGAAGTAGCCCACCACTGTACTCTATTGAGGTTTTCCGGTCACATTAAGCCGGACCGGAATGATGACGATGTTCGGGGTCGCAGTGTCCAGAGGGCCGCTGAAGCTGACTATGCCATCGTATGTACCGGGCGCGAGCCTTCCGGGATCGACGTCGATCGCACCCAGTCCAAGCGCCCCGGGCGCGGTCAGCCATCCTATGCCCAACCACGAATTCCATTCGTTCGGGGCGCTCGGTATTACCGTTCCGTCGGCGGCGGCCGGTGCTGCGAAACCAGAGCTGAAATCCGAAGTGCCGTCGGTGAGGCTCACGGTAAAGGTCTGGAAGAGATTGGCCGTGCTGCCGGCAGGGGCGGTGAAGACGAGCGGCGCCGATGGCGTAACGACCGTGTACGGGCCGCCATTTACATAGGCTGCAACCTGGACTACCGCGTAGCTCGCGACGCCGGTAGCGGGGTCCACCGCGTTGACCGTAACGGCGCCCAAGCACACCTTCGGTATCGGTCCCACTGTTTTCAGAGCGACCGCGATCAACCCGCTGGCTGTCCCTGCTTGGCCGACGGTCGCGGCAAGCCACGAGTCGCCGCAGATGGATGTCGAGCTGGAGACGGTCGCGGAAAGGTCTAGCGGGGCACCGGTGCTGCTGGTGACCGCCAGTGGCGGGGGAGGGTTCGCGTACATGAGAGACACCCAGCTCGAATTGATCTGAGCCACCGGGGCGGAGACCACTTTCAGGGTCACCGGGATTATCTGGGGGTTGTTGGCTACGCCGGTTGCGGAAACCGCGATCGCGCCGTGATAAGTGCCGGGCGCCAGGTTGCCCGGCACAACGGCTACCGGAAACGGAATGCCCGCACTCTCCAAGCTGGGCGCAAAGAGCCAGGCGCCGCCGTCCTCGGTGCTTGTGGAGATCGCGATCCTGACGCTGGCGGAGCGATCGACGCCCGGTGCGAGGTTGGTCGCGGTAGGCATCACCACCTGGGCCGGTGGCGGACTTCCGCCGGCGCTACAAAAGAAACTCAAATCGGCGGGCAGAACGTTTAGCTGGGGAGCTGTGGANNCTTGCGGCTCGTTGTGACCGTGACGACAGCATCGTACGTGCCGGGCGGAAGATTGCTGGAGGTGTCATATCCAACCACCAATTGAGCGCTGCCGCCCGCCGGGATGGTGCCGCTGGCAGGGCTGGCTGCCGCCCAGACCCTCCCCGACACGCTCCCACCGGCGGTTAACTCGACTGTATAGGCCACCTGCTGGTTTCGCTTGTTGACCAAAGTGGTGGTTTGTTGTGGGGAATTGTTGAGCCCGCCGACCTGGTAATAGATGAAAAGCCCCTGGGCCGCGGCACTAATGGAAGCGGGCCGCGACCTCAAGGGCCACACCGGGCGAGCAGGCGTTCGCCCGTCCGTCTGCCCACGCAAACCTCCGGAAACCGCCAGTGCAATTGCCAGGCTGAGGATGACGATGCCCTTGGACATAACCAAAATCCTACCGCACCGGCAGGACGTTGAGGACACAGAAGCGATCCTGCGCGGTGGTGCTAGGCTGGCAGAAGAGCCGCCAGGACAGCGCTGTTGCCGACCGTGTCATCAACTCCACCAAGGCCGCACGTGCTGTGACACCACTTGCGCCCCAGGAGAAGGACAGTTGCTGAGCGGCCTGGCCCGACACAAACAGCCGATCCAGCCAGAACGGTCCCACTCCGGCTGCGTTGAACCTGAGGGGCGTGCCTGTCGACGCGCTCACACCGTCGCAAATGGCCTGGAAATGCTGCGTGACGGTGCGTTGCGCTATTGGTATGGCGACCTGCACGTCTAGCGCGTTCGCCGCCGCCACAAGCTGGCCCCCAGCATCGTGGACCTGTGCCGGCACGATGTGAACGCCAAGACCCGACGCAGTGACCAGAAAGGTCGGAGCGTCGTTCTGCCCCTCATACGCTTGGACGACCGCTGCGATAAGGGCAGGATTGAGCGCGGGGGTCTGGGCCGCATTTGCCTCTGCGGGGACGGCGAAGCTCCGGTTCTTCGGAAACAGGGTCCACCTGGCGTTCTGCGCGTTGTCGCGTGTCGCGAGGTCCCCCGGCCAAATCCACACCGGGTCTTCATAGGTGACCGGCTTCAGGTATTCCTTCTGCAAGAGGTCAGCGGCGTCGGCCAGGGGGCGGGGTGATGTGATTGTCTGTGCGCTCCCGGACTGAGCCAGTGCGGCGGGGCTCGTGACGGCCCCAACAGCGATGATCGCCGCAACGGCATTCCGGATCACGTCCCAAATTGTGCTTCCTGGTTGTCTCATCTCATTGTCTCCATGGATTTGATTACTGCCAATAGATCCACCCCGAAGCCGTATCACGGTATGCCCCGACCCTATTGGCGCTGGGGTTGTTCGGATAACCGGTGAGTTGGAATGCGCTCCAGTGCGATTGATACGTCTGCCACTGATTATCCATGTAGATGCTCATACTCTGTAGGACATTCCAGCCACACGTCCTCTCTGCTTCCTGGTAGTAACGGATCCAACCGGCTTGGTCATTCCGCATGCCTATGTTGTCGTACGCGTACTGGTTTGCGCTGACTGTCCACGGGGGGCTCGGAATGGGGCTAGATAAGGGTGAGTAAGGGGATCCCGGAAGATAACACAGATCCGTGAAGTTCGAAAAGCTCTCCTGCACAAGCATGTTGTAGTAGTTTTGCTTCCCCGCCAGGCTCATTCCAAAAACCCCGGCCAACGTATAGCCCTGCGTGCCCCAACTGTTGTAATAACTAGTCTCTTCCGTCGGACGAGAAAAGCACGTCGAACCCTGGTTCTGTTGCGTGCCGGTGGAGAATGCAACGGGGGAGCCGATGTACTGCGCGTAGCCGGGACTTGGCCACGACTGCGTCGACGCTGAGTACGGCGATTGGCGAATCAGGCTCACGCCATAAGCATCCGAGTAGCCGTGTCCCGGGAGGTAGTAGGTGGGAGCGACCTCGTGGAAGGTGGTAAGCGTCAGACTCGGTGGACCAGCGCAGCCCGTGGCAACGTAAGTTGAACAGGTGACGTTGGCGGTCGGGGTCCCCCAGTTGCCCTGGGTGCAAACCCACGCGGAACCTGTATAGACCTGGGTCTGAGCGTACAGGTTGTAATAGTAGGAGAAGGAGTAGTCCGCCCAAGTCTGGGCGTGGACGTAAACGTACCCTGTGGTTTGATCCCACGACCAATCCGAGTGTACTCCGAAGTTTTGGCCCCGCGCGATTGAAGCGAGCGACAGGGCCAGCAAAATGAGAAGGTGCGTTCTATGGACGTTCCACGTCTTGATCATTTGTTCTCTCCCGGTATGGTGCGTCTGGAGTGCTCTGGTGCACCCCAGAGGGCACCGCTGGTTGGTAGTGCGAGGCGACGTATAGCCGCACTCTGGCCTCGAACTGTGCAAACTGGGTTGGCCCGAAGGCCTCCTCCAAGGACTTGGCGGCAGATAAGACGACCGCGGTCCGTTTTGCCTGAAGGTCGGCGAGCTCAGCCTGCGGCGGAAGTACGACTCGTGTCGTGGCAGAGCTCGCCTTGCTCGATTCGATTATGATTGCCGCGCGACGATCTAGCAGCGCGATATCCTTCGCGCATGCCACCGCGATCACAGTCAGTTGCGCTTGCTGAGCGGGGCCAAGTTGTAACAGTGTCCGATGGTGATCACGCAGGAAAGCATCCGGTCTGCCCTTCCTCGCCCAGTCATCGGCCGCGATCTGAAACGCCGCGACCTGCTGGAAGAGAATGCCGTACATCGTGTCTCGCGGCAGCAGTTGAGGTTGGCCGGCTCGCACCGAGCGATCCTGACAGAGCGAGACGACAAGAAGAATCGGTAGCTGAGATAGCAGCCGGGCCGCTAAGGCGCCTGTCATGCTCATCCTCCTCCAAATCGGGGTCTTAGGATACTTAGATATTATATGATTAATTAGATGTCAAGATTTGTTTTAGAGTTTGTTTTCGAGTTTTCTGGTCCGAAACTCCTGGAATTCCAAATGCTTCTTTTGAATGGGACTTCGGCTTAGTGTTGTTTCTGGTTTTTGGCCTATTCTCGACCGTCGTATTGATTAGAAAACCTGGCGACAGATCTTTCGGCCAGTACTCGCCGGCGAGTCTCCGCTATTTGGACTCTTGAAGGGCCTCGAGGAGCGCCGGCACCACCTCGAAGAGATCGCCCACAATGCCGTAATCTGCCACCTCGAAGATCGGGGCGTCC
>PMIZ01000411.1 GCA_003157225.1 Actinomycetota bacterium
GCCGAACCAGAGCAACGCGGCGCCAAGAATGGCGAAGGGCAGGTTGTGCGGCGGAGAGGTGTCCGGATAGCCCTTGCGTTTGCCGATGACCAGCGCGGCCGCCAGTGCCGCCATGCCGGCGTTGATGTGAACCACGGTACCGCCGGCGAAGTCGAGGGCGCCCNNGAACTTCATGCGCTCGGCGAAGGCGCCGATGATGAGCGCCGGCGTTATGACCGCGAACATCATCTGAAACACCATGAAGAGCTGGTGAGGGATGGTGGCCGCGTAGTCGGGGTTGGGAGTCAATCCCACGTTATGCAACGCCACCCAGCTAAGTCCCCCGATCACGCCGCCGTGATCCGGGCCGAAGGCCAGACTGTAGCCGAACAGCACCCACTGGATGCTGATGACACCAACCAGAATGAAGCACTGCATCATGATGGAAAGGACGTTCTTGCGCCGGACGAGCCCGCCGTAGAAGAAGGCAAGCCCGGGTGTCATGAGCATGACCAAGGCCGTGCTGACGATCATCCAGGCGGTGTCCCCGGTGTTCACATTCCCCATGGCGTCTCTCCTT
The DNA here is from genome assembly GCA_003157225.1 of Actinomycetota bacterium. Next base: position 560 of record PMIZ01000411.1, read on the forward strand.
CGCCGGTTTGTGAGTCTGGCCAATCTCTCTCGCGACGCGGACAGCAGTAGCCAGCCGCTCACGCGCACGCGCTGGCGCAATTAGACCGCAGGCAAGAGAAGGAGTGAATCGCCACGTGGACAAGCATCGGCGGCTTCGCTTGTACATTCGTAGAAAGAGGCGGCGCCGGCACGAAATGAAGGCGCGGTTTGCAGTCCCGCCCAGCTCTTCCGCGCCAAGAAGCGCAACCTATCCACGTGGGAGGCGCCGAGAGGCGCCAACCCCATTTGCGCGGGCACCAAAGGCCAACGCGCAGGTAACTGAGCGGGCGCCCCCGGAGGGCGGCCACTCACTGAGCAGCGCTAGGTCGTCAGCAGACTCCGCGCCTTGAGCCCCAGCCCCAGCCTTTCCTTGTGTTCGGTCTGAAACACGCTCAGACCGGCGATCTCGCCTATCTTCTCCAGCCGGTAGCGAATGGTATGGCGGTGGGCGAAGAGATCGGCGGCTGTCTGGGTGAGGTTCTCGTTGTTGCGGAGAAACACGGACAGCGTATTGGTGAGCTGCGTGCCGTTCTGGGTGTCGTATTGATCGACCTTGCCGATGGTCTCGTCGTACAAGCGGCGGATCTCGTCGGGATTGCGCTCCCAGATGTCAAGGAGCAACCGGTAGGTGCCCACGTCGTTGAAATGCAGCATGCTACCGGGCCCGCCGAGCTTGCGGGCCACCTTGAGGGCCACCAGAGCTTCCTGGTAGCCGCGATCCATCTGGTTGGCGTCAGGGGTGAACGCCCCGATCCCCGCCGATACGCTCAACTCCCCGGCCGGCTCTCCCAAGGACTGCAGCGTGGTCGCAAGCCGGCGCGTGGCACCGGCGTCGCGGGCCGTCTTCCCGCAGATGAAGATCACCACATGCCCTGACTTGAGACTCACAAGCGAGGACAGCTCCGCCGCGGACACAAAGCGTGAGCAGCGCGTGAAGAACTGCTGGACGCGTCTGTCGAGCTCCTCCTGGTCGAGGCCCTTGCGAGTGACGAGCCCGTCGAACTCATCCACGCCGAGGAGCAGCACGGTGGCCCCCTGGCTGAGGTCACAGCCGAGGAAGGCTCCCCGGCGAAGCAGAGAGTCGTCGCTCGTCGCCGAGCCGCTGATGACGTCGTCCACGAAATCGCCCTTCAAGCGCACCTCGGTCTCGAAACGCACTCGATCCTGAGCCATCTGCAGGGCGGCGATGGTAGCAGAGTGCTCGAGCACGAGGATCTCCATGGCGTTGAGCTCCTCGGCCTCGCTGAGAGCGCAAACGTAGCCCAGCCGTTTGTGGCTCGCCACGATAGGAAGCACGAACATGGATGGCGACCCCTCACGCCGAAGGCGCACGGGCGTCTGGCCGCCGGCCATGGCTGCGAGCGTCTCCCGCGCCCCGGAGGCCTGGAGGTAGCCGTCGAGATCGGCCGCGTCCAAGGAGAGCCCGCTGGAGGACGCGATGGCCTCCAAAGAGGTGTCAAGGATGACGACCGGGCGGTCGAGCAGATTGGACGCCTCGTCGGCCAGATCCTTCCAGTCTCCCCCCCGGATGACTACGCCCAGAAGCGCCCGGTGGATGGATTGGGACTGCTCCAGTTGGGAGGCCTGACGGTTGATGATCACCTCGGTGGCGTCCTGCATCAGACGGGTCCAGCGCAGGCCCTGCGGGACCTCGATGATGGGGAACTTGCGCTTGTTGGCGAGGTCGATGACGTCGGGCGGCATGCCCTCCACGAAGCGGGTGGTCTTCACGAACAGGGCGGCCGCGTCGGCCATCATGACTCGTCTGCAGAACTCGCGTTGCCGGTCGACGTCGCCCTTCACGGCGAACATGGTGGAGAGCACCATCTCTCCGCCGGACAGCCAGTCTGCGATATCCGGGACCTCCCCCACGGTGACGGAGGAGACGCGATGGTCGAGCCCTTCTTCACCCGCAAGCAGGCGCGCCTCCTTGAGGGCAGGCAGGCCGAGTATCTGTCGAACGGTCACGGGCATGGTGAAGCCGAAGATACCATGAAACACCCTGGTTTGGCCATAGGTCCAAGCTGTGACGATGGCCATCTGGACTGATGCACTGGTCCAGAGGCTTCTCACCGGGAATGACTCGGGCTTCCTACTACCATTGTACAAACAGCGGACGACTCATTCTGTCTGTCCGGCGAATGCCGAGAGGCGGACCTGACCCCTAGCATGGATACCACTTTCGAGCCGATGACAAGGAGGGACAGATGAGAAGGCGCGTTCTTGGCGGAAGGGACTCCGCCGCATGGATAGAGGTGAGGCCGCCCTGGGCCTGGTCGCCGCTGGCCAAGAGGACGATCATTATCGTCGCCCTGGCGGGGCTGCTCTTTGTGATGATCGCGGGACTGGCGCTGGCAGGCGACCCCTCCGGAACCTCGACGGGCACGGCTGCAGACGTGACCGCGCACACCATCGGCAGCCCCACCGGCGCCGAGGTGGCCGCCGATCTGGGCCATGTGAAGATCTCTCTCAACATGTTCTTCCTCATCTTCGGGGGAGCGCTCGTGTTCTTCATGCAGGCCGGCTTCGCCCTGGTGGAGACAGGGTTCTGCCGCGCCAAGAACGCGGTGCACGTGATCATGACCAACTTCGTGATCTTCGCCGTTGGCGTGGTGGCCTATTGGGCCATCGGTTATGCGTTCCAATTCGGGGGAGCAGGCACCTTCTCGACCATGGGCGCCACCCAACCCATGAGCGGACTTGCCTCGGTGGCGAGCGGGTGGGGGGTGATCGGCCATCAGGGATTCTTCCTGTCGGGCCACAGCTACGACGTGGCCATCATCGCGATGTTCTTCTTCCAGTTGGTCTTTATGGACACCGCGGCCACGATCCCCACGGGAGCCATGGCCGAACGGTGGAAGTTCTCGGCGTTCGTGGTCTACGGCTTCTTTATCGCAGCCATCCTCTACCCCATCTACGGTAACTGGGTCTGGGGCGGCGGTTGGCTCTCGGCGCTCGGCCGTAACCTGGGGACCGGCCACGGAGCGATCGACTTTGCGGGTTCCGGCGTGGTTCACGCAGTGGGCGGTTTCGCGGCTCTGGCAGGCGCGCTCGTGCTGGGCCCGCGCATCGGCAAGTTCGGCAAGGACGGCAAACCGCGGACCATCATGGGCCACAACATCCCGATGGCCATTCTCGGCACGATCATCCTCGTATTCGGCTGGATCGGCTTCAACGGGGTCTCCACGCTTGCCGCGACCGATCTCCGGTTCAGCGTGATCATCGTCAACACCTTCATCGCCTGCTCCTTTGGCTGTCTCGCAGCGATGTTCCTGGTCTGGAAGCTGTGGGGCAAGCCGGACCCGTCCATGACTGCCAACGGCATGCTTGCCGGCTTGGTGGCCATCACCGCGCCTTGTGCATTCGTCAGCCCGGTCGGGGCGGCCATCATCGGCATCGTGGCGGGCCTGCTGGTGGTGGGATCGATCGTCTTCGTCGAGCGAGTCCTCAAAGTGGACGACCCGGTAGGCGCGGTCTCTGTGCACGGGGTAAACGGCCTCTGGGGCCTCATCTCGCTCGGACTCTTCGCAGACGGAACCTACGGCAACGGTTGGAACGGCGTGGAAGGGACCGTCCGCGGCCTCTTCTACGGCGGCGGTGGCGGACAGTTGGCCGCTCAGGTGATCGACGCGGTGGTGGTCGTCATCTGGGCCTTCGGTCTGATGTATGTCTTCTTCCGCATCCAGAAGAGAGTGCAAGGCATCCGCGTGACCAGGGACGAGGAGATGATCGGTCTCGACGTGCCCGAAATGGGCGTGCCGGCCTACCCGGCTTCGCTTCACCTGTAGAGAAAGGAGCGCTTGTTACATGAAATACATCATCGCGATCATCCAGCCCGATAGGCTCGAAGAAGTAGTCGACGCTCTCACCGACGCAGACATCAACCTCATGACCGTGTCGGACGTCATGGGGCGAGGCCGGCAGAAGGGCGTGGCCGAGGTCTACCGAAGCCACATCGAGCCGGGCGGACTGCTCCGCAAAGTGAAGCTCGAGATCGCTGTCAACGATCCCTTCGTCAAGCCGGCCGTCGACGCCATCATCCAGTCGGCGCGCACGGGCAACATCGGAGACGGCAAGATCTTCATCCTCGATCTAGAGGAATGCATTCGTATCCGCACCGGCGAGACAGACGGAGCCGCTATCGGCTGATCAAGATAGTCCCATCTCTCCTTTGCGTCCGCCCGGTCCGCGCTCTCCTCGCGGGCCGGGCGGTCCCTTTCAAACGCGACGGCGCAACACAGCGCCCGGCCAGAAGGCACCGTCAGGCGCCACCCCCATTTGCCAATGGCGCTGGACCGCGCCCACCTGGCTGAGGGGACGCCGACGGAGGCGGGAGGGCGTTTCCCGACGGCATTTGGCGAGCGCTGCGAATGGCCGGAAGGGGAAT
>PMIZ01000174.1 GCA_003157225.1 Actinomycetota bacterium
GCACGCCAAGGCCGCCGGCCATGGCGTACTGGTCGGGGCCCTCGAACGACAGAAGCACGAAGTCGAGAGTGTCCGGGGTCAAGCGCGGGAGACTGACCATTACCACCTCCGGGCCGGCTCAGTCGGTTCCTGAATCTCCTTTAGCATACCCCGGCTGCCGCTCGACGATGCATAGTACGCAGCGTTGTGCTACTTTTCACGCCTGTACGCCCCTTCAAGGTTGGAAAGGCAAAAAGGCATGGCGATTAAGTTCCTGTTACCGGAAGACAAGATACCGACGGCGTGGTACAACGTCGCGGCGGATCTTCCGGCGCCCCCGCCGCCGCCCCTCCACCCGGGAACTCATCAGCCGGCCGGTCCCGCGGACCTGGCCCCCTTGTTCCCGATGGGCCTCATCATGCAGGAGATGTCGGCGGAGCGGATGATCGAGATCCCTGATGAGGTTCGGGAGATTTACCGGCTGTGGCGCCCGACTCCCCTCATTAGGGCAGCTCGATGGGAGAAAGCCCTCGGTACCCCCGCGAAGATCTACTTCAAGTACGAAGGTGTGAGTCCCGCCGGTTCGCACAAGCCGAACACGGCCGTCGCCCAGGCCTGGTACAACAAGCAAGAAGGCATCACCAAGCTCACCACCNNTCGCCATCAGCGAAGCGGTGGAAGTAGCGGCTCAGCGCGACGACACCCACTACTCCCTCGGTTCGGTGCTCAACCACGTGCTGCTCCACCAGACCGTGATCGGGCAGGAGGCCCTGGAGCAGATGGAACTGGCCGGCGCGTATCCCGACTTTGTGGTGGCGTGTGTCGGTGGCGGCTCCAACTTCGCCGGCATCAGCACCCCCTTCGTGGGCGAGAACATCAAGAAGGGCAAGAAGACCCGCATCATCGCCGTCGAACCGGCGGCCTGCCCGTCGATGACCAAAGGCGTCTACGCGTTCGACTATGGAGACACCGCCAAGCTGACTCCGCTCTGCAAGATGGAGACGCTCGGTCACGACTTCATTCCGCCGGGCATCCACGCAGGTGGCCTGCGCTACCACGGCATGGCTCCGATGGTGTCGCACCTCCACCAACTCGGCCTCATCGAGGCTCGCTCGGTCATGCAGACTGACTGCTTCTCGGCCGGGGTCTCCTTCTCGCGGTCGGAAGGCATCATCCCTGCTCCGGAGAGCAACCACGCCATCGCGGTGGTGAGGCAGCTGGCCGAGGACTGCAAGCAGTCCGGCGACGAGAAGACGATCCTCTTCAACATGAGCGGCCACGGGCACTTCGACATGGCGGCCTACGACAACTACCTGGACGGCAAGCTCGAGGACTACGCCTATCCCGAAGAGAAGATCAAAGAGGCGATGAAGAACCTGCCCAAGATCTGAGTCACCGGCGGCCTATTTGGCCGGGGTCCCGAGAATGGCGGAAGACCGCTCGGACTCGGGTCAAGAATGATCGTATTTTCTGGGCGGCGCCCCGCAAGGGGCGCCGCCCGTCCTTCTGGCTTGCGGTAGCCGGAGCAAATCGCTCCAGTCGCCACGGCTTGCTCTCAACGAACTCGCGTGCTCGCTCAAGAACGATCGACTGGATGTTCTCTTTTGTCGCGCCCGGCCAGTACCATGACTCCCCAATGGTGTACAGGTCTTGGTAGGCCAAGTTCAGAAGATACAGATCCTTGAGCAGGGGTGCGTGGTCTTCATCCCTGTAGAGGCTACCCAGTGCATCCAAAGTGGCGGCCATGCCCTCGGTACCGGCCAGAAGTGACAGTAACCGCTCGCGGGCGTAGACGTAGACGGCGTCCTCCCGCGCGAGTTCGCTAGCGCCGACCTCTCGCAGGGTTCGCTCGAGAAGGCGATCGACCTCGAACCCGTTGAAGGGAGGGCTCAGCGAGGCGAGCATCTGCAGATAATGGCCCGAGGCACCTTGTTCCAGCAGACCGATGGCCCAGTCGACGCAGTGTTCGTCACGCGTTCTCCCGAGTGCTCGTTCCGCGACGACGCGCTCAGTCGTAATCGTATAGCGTCGTTCCATCGACTCCCTCCGGACGGGTCACTCCTGCGTTCAGTCCTGGACCGGACCGCGCATGCCGTCACCTGGCGTTGCGGCGTCAGGCGAGGAATCGGATGCGTCCAGCAGGGACATGAGTTGCTTGGCGTTGCGCGGCGCGTAGTCGGCGAAGCAGTTGTTGAACATCACGTAGGTGGTGCCGGCCTGTTCCCGTAGCTGTCGCACCGGTTCCACCCATTCGGCCAACTCCTCGTCGGAGTACAGGTACTTGAATCGTTCTGCCGCCGAGCTCACCCGCGCCCGCCACGTCGCGCTGTTGCGGCCATGGAAGCGCACGTAGGCCAGGTCGGCCGTAGCTGCCGCCAGCGGCGGGAGAACGGTAGGTCCCTCCAGTCGCGGCTCGTCCACGCACACGTAGGACGCGCCCAGCGACGACAACAACTCGAGCGTGGTCACCAACTCCTCGGGCTCCACCCAAGAGGCGTGCCTGAATTCCACCGCTGCCCGGTCGGGTGCCACCAGGCCCGCGCTGTAAGCCACGTATTCCCGGTTGGCCTCGTTGGCTACGAAGTAGGGCGGAAACTGCAGCAACACCAGTCCCATCTTGCCCTCGGCCCGCAAGGGCTCGAGGGCCTCGCTGAAGAGCGCGAAGGTCTCGCGGCGAAGATCGGCCGAAGGGTGAATGACGCGGCCCTGGCGGTCGAGCTCCAGCTCCTGGTTGGAGCGCAGCGGCGGCGGCAATTGCTCGGGGCGCACGGCATGCCGGGTCATCATGGCGAAGGCTTTGATGTGGAAGACGAACCCGGGCGGCGTCCTCTCGGCCCACAACCGGGCGGTGGCCGACGTGGGCAGGCCGTAGAAGGTCGAGTCGACTTCCACGGTGTCGAAGTGGGTCGCGTAGTAGCCCAGGCGGTCGGCGGCGGTGCGGACGGTGGCGGGGTACCAGGCCCGCACCATGGTGGGGTCGGTCCAAGAGCAGGTGCCTATTCGAACTCGGCCGGCCATGGGCTAAGGATATACTGTTAGGCGATGAACGCTCCAGCGAGCAAGACGAGCGACAGAACCGACAGCACGAGTTCTAAGCCCCGACTCTTCCTGACTCGACGGATCCCCGAGCCGGGCTTCTCGCTCGCGCACGAGCTGTTCGCCGTGACCGGGGGCGACAAAGACGAACCGCTGGCGCGCGAGCGGTTGATGGTCGGCGTGGCTGGGGCCGACGCCATCCTCTGCCTCCTCACCGAGACCATCGATGGGCCCGTGATGGACGCGGCGGGCCAGCAACTGCGGGTGATCTCGGACATGGCGGTGGGTTTCGACAACATCGACGTGGAGGCTGCCACCAAGCGCGGCATCCTCGTGACGAACACCCCGGGGGTGCTCACCGACGCCACCGCCGACCTCACCTGGGCGCTCATTCTCGGCGTCATGAGGCGTGTCGCCGAAGGTGATCGTCTCGTGCGCGATGGGCGTTTCGAGCGCTGGGGCCCGTTCCTGCTGCTTGGCCGCGCGGTAGCCGGAGCGACCCTGGGGATCGTGGGCATGGGGCGCATCGGTCAAGCGGTGGCCCGCCGCGCCTTGGGATGGGACATACGGGTGCTCTACACGAGAGCGAGCGGCCCGTTGCCGGCGGGGCTCGTGCCAGTAGGGGCGACCTGGGAATACCGCGGTCAACTGGACGACATCCTCCGCGAAGCTGACGTCGTGAGCCTCCATGTCCCCCTGACCGTCGAGACCCGCCATCTCGTCGGCACGCGGGAGCTGGCGCTCATGCGGCCCGGATCGTTCCTGGTCAACACGTCCCGGGGCCCGGTAGTTGACGAGATCGCCTTGGTGCAGGCTCTGGAAAGTGGACATCTGGGGGGCGCCGGCTTAGACGTCTACGAGCACGAGCCTGCCCTGGCGCCGGGGCTGGCCCAGCTATCCAACACGCTCTTGCTGCCCCATCTGGGCAGCGCAACCACCGAGACCAGAGGCCGGATGTCGGAGATGGCGGTGCGGAACGCCATCGCTGCCGTTCGGGGCGAGAGAGTCCCGCATGTGGTCAATCTACGAGCGGTGAAGGTATGATTACCCCGTGCAACGCCCGCATTTGACAAGCGACGCGACCGTGGACCATGGGTGCGCGCGCCTGGTCCTCGTGGTTTCGCTGCTCGTGGCCCTCACTTCCTGTTTGCTGTGGACGGTCGCCTGCACTTCAGTCGACCAGACAGGCGACGGGAGCACCTCCTCCACCATCGGGGAGACCTCCAAATCCGGTGACGTGGTGGGCACAGAAGGTGAGGACATCCACGTCGGCCCCGCAGTGATAACCGTGCGGGCACTGCAAGCCACCTTCCAACCGGCCACGCCTGCGCAGCGCCTCGTGGAGGAGACCCCGTCGGCGCCGGGCCAGGGCCAATCGTTCTACCAGGCAACCGTGCGGGTGAGCAACACCTTGCAGCCTCCGCTGCGGATCGATCCCAACGATTTCGCCTGCGCCGTGGGGAATTCCGTGGTGCCCATCGATCCCACACGCTCTGGGCCGCTACCCCGGAGCCTCCTCAAGAACACCTCGCTCGACCTTCTTCTCACCTTCAAGGCTCCAGCCGGCTTCCAGCCCATACTGCTCTACAGCCCCTCCTGGTATCAGGGGGTCATAAGGGTGGGCCCGGCCGAGGAGTCCACGACCACCACCACCTAGCCTGACTACCTCCAGGCGACGATTCTTGCGGGTGCTCCGTCCGTGCCCACGACGGCGAGGGGCAGACAGGCGCAGGTGACCGGTCCGGGCTCGATGCGGTCGAGTCCCCGCAGGTTCTCGGCGAGGAGGACGCCATGGCCCAGCAGCAGCTTGTGCACCGGATAGGGTTCCTCGTCCAGGCTGGGCGCATCGGTGCCCACCAGTCCCGCCCCGCCGTCGAGTAGGAGCCGCGCTGCCTCGACCGAAAGAAGGGCGCCGCCGGTGTTAAGCAGGACGAAACCGCCGGGGTGGATCGGGAAGGGCAGAAGGCACTCGGCGAGGAAATCGGCTGTGACTTGGCCGCCAAGCGGTTTCGTCAGCGGGCGACAGTCCACCACGATGCCCGGCCCAATCAGCCGCTCCAGCGGAAAGCAGTCGAGGGTCTCGCCGTCGGAGAAGAAATGGCGGGGCGCGTCAAGATGGGTGCCCGAATGCGAGCCAACGCAGATCTGGGTCACCTGGTAGCCGTCCACTTCGTGCGAGCGCGCGCCCACGAGCTGCACCGCAGGGTCTCCGGGAAATCCGGTCATACCCGGAGTAAGAGGCTGCGTCAGGTCGAAGAACTCCACTGGGCTCCGGCCCTACCCGAAGAGGTCGAGCAAGAAGACCAGGTCGTCGGTGGAGGTGAGGGCGTGATAGAGCCGCGCCGGCATGTAGTAGAACGAGCCCGGCTTGGCGTCGTGCTCCGTCTCGCCGATCTGGATCTTCCCGGCACCGCTCAGCACGTGGATGGTGGCCGCTGAGGCCGCGGAGTGGCCCGACATCTTCTGCCCCGTGCTCATGGCAAAGAGGCTGATGTTGGCCTTGGGGTAGTCGACCAGCGTCTTGCTGACGATGCCACCGTCCGCGAACTGCACCAATTCCTGGAGGTTGCCCACCCAAGGTTGCTCAGACGACTGCTCGACCGGTTTCTGCTCATCCATGGCAGCCTCCCTCTCGCGTGATTGGAGCTGAAGCCGCGGCCGCCGTGCCCGAGGCGACCGGCCAGCTTCAATAAGTGGTGCGCAGGCCCGTGGCCTCTCTCACTCGGAGCATCACCTGCTGCGCCGCGGCCCGCGCCCGAGCCCCACCGTCCTTGAGCACGTCCATGACGTAGGCGGGGTCCTTCTCCAATTCTCGGCGGCGTTCGCGGAACGGGGCGAAATACTCGTCGATCAACTGGAGCAGGCGCTTCTTGACCTCGCCGTACCCCATTCCGCCGGCCTTGTAGCGGGCCTCCCACTCCGCCGTCTCTTCCGCGGAGGCGAGCAGACTGAGAAGCAGGAAGGGGGTGGAGTTCGCCGGGTCCTTGGGCGCCTCGACCGGCACCGAGTCGGTGACGATAGACATGACCTTCTTCTTGAGTACGTTCCCCTCGTCGAAAATGCCGATCTCGTTGCCGTAACTCTTCGGCATCTTGCGCCCGTCGATGCCGGGCACCACCGCGGTGGAATCCAGAATGTAGGGCT
>PMIZ01000047.1 GCA_003157225.1 Actinomycetota bacterium
AGCCCGCGAAGGACGGGGCATGTAGCTTAAAGCTGAAGGCTGACAGCTGACGGTGAGGTCACACCGTCCCGGCTGGGTACCACTTTTCAGCCGGGATAGCTTCCTCCTTCCCCTTGCCTCCGTCCCACCCCATGCGCTATCATCCTTTCAGATGGACAGCCCAGGGGAGGAACCGATGCGCCAGCCCGCCGCCCATGTGGGAGCCCCTTTCAAGGGGCGAACTCCGGGCAGGATTTCGGGCAGGCAGGATTTCGTAAGTGGCACCGAATCGTTCTAGCTAGTTAATTGGAGGTCTCAATGGACGATGGGCTGATTTCAGACCTCCTGACATAAGCCTTTCGCAAGATGTCCGCTTTTGGGGTCACGGCTTGCCTCTCACGGCATAGCGCAGCCGCAGTTTCGTCCCAGGGAAGACGGTATTTGTCCGGTTGAGTTCCTCGCACAGGGCGGCGATTGCCTTTGTGCGGTGGGCGGAGCTTTGCGGGGCGATGGTGACCCGCAACTCTGTGTATGTCACGTCGATGTCTGCCGACGAGGCGAGCGCGGTCTGGATGAGGGTGCGGCCTTCGTCTTCAGCGCGTTTGTAGTGCGGTGCGACCATCCGGCAGAGGTCGCTCTCTGCCTGGTATGCGACCATCTTGAAGATGTTGGTCAGCAGTTTCTTCTCGGGAGCAAGCTTGACGACCTCTCCGGCCACGACATCGGCGACGGGGACGCGCCGGGGCGTCCGGTCACGTCTGGCCCGCAGGGTCGTCACCTTTTTCGCCGCCTCCCGGATCTCCCGGCCGATCTTGCCGTGAGCGATCTTGAAGCCGCGGATAGTCGGGCGGAGGTGTTCAGGATTGGCGGCGGCCTCGATGCCGTATGCAGCGTAGAGCGTAGCGAGGTTCGCCCTGGCTTTCTTGAACTCCGCGTCGAGGCGGTGCCAGTGGGGGTTGGGTACGTCGCGGACAGGGTTGTCCGGTTCCACTGCATGCTCGGCGATGGCGTCGAGGGCGTACTCCTCGCGGAGGTACTTGAAAAAGTTTTCCTGCCGCCATCGCTCGAACATGCGGTAGGCGACCTCCGCGGGGGTGAGGTCACGGCGCGAAGTGACGATGGGGGTCTGGTGGGTCTCATCCTCGCTCAGCCATGTGACTTGGCGCAGCCGGAGGCCGTTGCTGAGGCGTATGCCCGTGTCGGCCAGCCGGTACGTGAAGGTCCGGCCACGGTCTACTGCCGTCCCCGTGGGATCGATCACCAGCTCATGGACCGCGAAGAGCGTGCGGAGGATTTTTCGGGATCGGCCCTTGCGGTAGGTGAGTATGTCGAAGCTGCCGGTGATGAGCTTTTCAAACAGCGCGGGGCTCCAGGCACCGCGGTCGAAGACGACGGTGAGCCTGCGTTCGCCGACGAGAGAGCGGACCTCCGCCAGAAGGTCGGGGAGCATCTTGCAGAGCCCGGCGTTTGCCTCGGCGGTGACGACGAAGAGGGGGTCGCCCACGGCGTCGTTGATCCAGTAGTCGGTGGTGGCGGGCATGGGGAGGCGCATGCGGGCGACGTGCGCCTTTGGGATGACGTATTTACCGTGGTACACGCGCACGTGGCCATCGACGTAGAGGAAGCCCATGCGCTCCCCGTGCACGGCCACACGCGCCTCGGCCAGCGCGTGGCCGAGCCGGGATGCCCCGCCGAGGGCGGCGAGCCGCGCGAGCTTGCGTCGCAGCGCCTTCACCTCCAGCACACGGTCGAGACCGACGATGGCACCCAGCTCGGGGGGAGCGTGCTCCTTGAGGGCTTCGGGCCGCTTGATGCGCAGCAGGGCCATGAGCAGCATGATGACCAGTGATGTTCGCAGGCCGTAGAACGCCGGGCCGATGGAGCCGTACACCGTCTTTGCGATCCCGAAGACGCCGCTTGAGACGAGCGCGGGGATGGCGAGCAGGACCCCTGCCTTGGGAAGCCCCACAACGTTACTGAACATTGGTACCGCGTCGTCGATGAGGCCGAGATAGGCCAGCATCCGGTCCATCGACCGGTTGGCCGGGTCGGTATCCAGCGAGAACGACGGCTCCTCGTCGTCGCAAAAAGCGGACAGTTCGGGCCCTTGCCGCCCCTGTGGGGTTGGGTCCGCAGGCGACGAGGTCGTTTCCGAGGGGTTTTCGAGAGGAGCTGGTGAAAAAGCGGACAGTTTTGGGTCCGCACCTTCGGCCTTCATCGGGAGGTCCATCTGGGCGGGCGCGGACTCCTTACATCCCAGGCGGCGCAACACCTTGCGGACGGCCTTCTCGGTAACGCCCATCCGCCGCGCGATCTCGCGCTTGGGTGTCCCTTCTGCCCACAGCCGCGACACATGCCGCGCACGTGCCGCCTTCAATCGAACCCGCCCCTTCGGGTAGCCGCGGCTCCGGCCCAGCGCGGCAAGCCCCCTTTCCTCGAACCGCCGCTGTTGCCGCCGCACCGTCCGGTCCGAGAACTCGAATGCCCGTGCCACGTCGTTTTGATCGGCATACCCTTGCCCGACAAGGGTCACCATCGCGTGCGCTTCGGCCATCCGGTCGCCAACCGCGTAGGACAAGATGGGAAGGCCAGCGACCAGCACAACGATGTGAACGCCGTCGCTACGGAGAAGGCAACGGTCGTTGATGACGACCGTGCCGGGGTCTTGAGGAAGCTCAGAAAAGAGGTCCGCCTGATTGTGTCCCGTCATGCCGGGATGGTAGGCGAAACCGGAAAAAACCGGACAGTTTTGGGTCCGCACCCCACACAGCCGTAGGCCGAGTGATTACGAGGGCTTACGGGGCTCTATGTCAGGAGGTCTGGAATTTCGTCAGGGTTGACTCGTTCCCCTTGCTCAAGAGAAATTCCGGAAGGCTTGACCTGAGTGCCACGGCGACGACCTGTTCCGAGGGGACGGCGTCGGTCTTCATCGTCCTGAGCCAGCTGCGGAAGCACGCCCATACGGTCGCGTGGTAGTTGAAGGCGAGGTGCTGGAGGAGGCCCTGGGTGATGCACGCCAGCGCGACGTAGCGGTGGTAGGCATCCATCTTGCGGCGCACGTGTTGGCGGTACTTGTCGGAGCGCATGTGAAGATGCTGGTTGCCGGAGCCCTTCCTGATGGGCTCCATCATCTTCATCCAGAAGTGGTAGGCGTAGGTGCCCACGGTCCACACGGCCTGCTTGAACGAGACCTCGATCTTGAAGCGGATGCCGTAGAGCCGGATGATGGTCAGCGGGTCCAGCGATAGAAGCGTGCACATCAGGATGATGCGGCCCCTGTCGGGGTGGTTGACCAGGACGAACTTCACCAGGCAGCCGACGGGCCGCCATAGCAGGTCGATGCACCTGTAGGTGATGGTGACGCCCTTCTCGCCGTAGACGGGGCTCGGCGCGGATACGAAGAGCGCCGTGTCATCGAACAGGTCGCGCAGCCGGACCTTATCACCGTAGAGCTTCGGCCTGCCGGGGCCCCGCAACTCGACGTCGGCCGCCTTGAGGAAGGCCACGGTGTTGATCTTTGCCTTGGCGATCAGGTGATGCCCGGCGGCGAGGAGCGGACAAATGATCTTGCGGCTTGCGTAATACGCGTCGGCAACAAGGATGGCCGGCACCTGTATGACGCCGGCGACCTCCAAAAACATCTTGGCGAGCTTGTCGAGCAGGGTACGGCGGTCCCTGTTGGAGAAGACCAGTCCTTCGTGGATGCGTGACACGAGCGGCACAGCGGCGAACGCGCCGGCCAGCCCGCACACGAGCAGCCCGATGACCTGGAACGAGTGGCCCATGATGTAGGGCGGTTTTGAGTTGTCTGCCGACTCCTGGTGAAGGCTTTTGACGGCCGGCATCTTCTTGCCCTCCTTGGCGGCCTTGATCCCGTCGGCGACAAAGACGGCAAACCCCTCCGCCGTGACTGGGGTGAACAGGCGCATCGCGAGGTTCACCCACAGCGAGAGCAACGGGTCGAGCCGGAGCGCGGGGCTGTGGAAGAGGTTGAGGAGTGCGCGGTAGTACGCCTGGTCAACGAACCCGGCACGAACGAAGCTGGTAACCCCGGCCAGATCCGCACGGACCGACATGCCGAGCAGGGCGACGACCATCCAGAAGAAGGTGACCTCTCTGGAACAGGCCGGCCGCAGTGACCATACACATCGGGTCCACTCCAGCCATAACGCCATGATTTTCTCCTTGACAATGACCGATAGCTCTACTATGCTATCGGCATGACTACCACACGCATCCGGCAGTTGCAAGAGAGAATCGACAGGGTCAAGCGGGAACTCGCCGACATCGGCGACATGACGCCCGGGAGCCTGTCCACGCAGTACAACGTGTGCGGCAACCCGACGTGCCGGTGCAAGGCCCCCCGGCAAGCGGTGCGACACGGCCCCTACCACCAGCTGAGCTATACGAGAAAGGGGAAGAGCACGACGCGGTTCGTGAGGAAGGAAGAACTACGTGCCGTCAAGCAGCAGTTGACAAACTACGCCCGGTTCAGGAAACTCGTGGAGAGATGGATCGACTTGGCGATGGAAATATCTCAGCTCCGCAGACGGTCACCCGGCGAAGGATGATGACAGCGAGAACTTCGCACTCTCAAGTTACTAATCTGGGTGGATAATATTTGGCAGTGTGCCTTCTCCACCCCGCCCGGGCGGTGGCCTCCAACACTATTCGGGAAGCAATAGGTGGATCTGCCGAACATTTAGTGCTCCCAGTAGTATATGATAAACTGCGGTCGAAATTTCAAGACGGCGTGGCGAAGCGCGTATCAACCGACGCGGTGAGAGAGTCGAGCATTGGATTGCGAAAGCCCGGGAGGCGGCATGAAATCCAAGCGGACCACAAAGCAGACGAAACAGAAGCGCGCCGACCGGATCGCAAAGCCGGAGCGGCGGGGGCAGGCCCCAATCGATACGGATGTCGACGCCGAGGAGGCGCTG
>PMIZ01000190.1 GCA_003157225.1 Actinomycetota bacterium
GCCGGTGTCGAGACCCTCGCCGGGCCAGAAGATGGAGAGACCAGTCTTGGGCTCGCCGTTGATGACCGCCCAGTTGATGGCGCTCGCACCCCGGTGCCGAGGCAGCAGGGACGGGTGGTACTGGATGGTGCCGCGCGGAGGATGCTCGAGCATGGACAGCGGCACGATATCGGTGACGAAGGCCATGAGGTTTAGGTCCACGGCGAAGGTCTTGAATTCCTCGAACACCTCGGGGTCCCGCATGCGCGCTGGCTGGCGGACGGGAAGCCCCTTCACTTCGGCCAGTTCTTTGAAGCTGTTGGCCTTGCCCGGCGCCGCGTCGGGAGGCATGTACACAACCGCGATGTTCTCGCCCGCGTTCACCAGGGCTTCCAGCACCTTCTCCCCGAACGCCGCCTGCCCGATAAGCGCGATCCTCATGCCTCACTCCTGTCTGTTCGCTCTCTCAGACAATTCTAACTTGTCGGCGCCGCCCCGGCAGGAGTGGCCCCTTCCGAGGGATTGGATTCCAGCGACCGCAGCCTCTCTAGCGTCGGCGGGTGGGAGTACTTGAGAAAGACGTAGAACGGATGCGGAGTGAGGTTCGACAGGTTGTCCTTGGACAACCGCTTGAGTCCTCCCGCGAGCAGGTCGCCCCGGCCGGTGGTGGTCATGGCGAACTTGTCCGCCTGCCGCTCGTGCCTGCGGGACAAGGCCGCGCCGGATATCGAGAGCACCAACTGCAGCGGCCGCAGCAGCACCGACACGAAGACCACCCCCGCCCATACCGAGGGCGAATCGACGCCGAAGCCCGCGAACAGGCCTGCCTGCTTGACGAAGAACGCGAACAGCCCCAGGAAGATCCCCGTCTCCACTGCCGACGTCACTGTGCCGATGAGCACGTGGCGTTTCTTGTAGTGACCGACTTCGTGGGCTAGGACGGCCACCAACTCCTCGGTGCTATGCCGCTTGATGAGCGTGTCGAACAGCGCGATGCGCTTGTTCTTGCCGAAACCGGTGAAGAAAGCGTTTCCCTTGCTGGAACGGCGCGAAGCATCGATCGAGAACAGCCCCTTGAGCGGGAAGTCCACCTTGTGGGTGTAGGCAAGAATGGCCTCTTTCAGCTCTCCATCTTCGAGCGGTGTGAACTTGTTGAACAGTGGCATGATGATCTTTGGCGCCAGGAACTGGATGAGGAAGCTGAAGGCCACCACCGCCAACCAGGCGTAAACCCAGGCCGCCCTGCCGGCGTATTGGAACAAGGCAAGGAACGCTATGACGAGCGGCACCATGATCACCGTCGAGACGGCCACGCCCTTGACCAGATCGAGCACGAACGTGCGCGGTGTGGTCCGGTTGAAGCCGAACTTCTCCTCGGTGACGAACGTTCCCCAGATGCTGAAGGGGAGTTCCAACACCCACTGCGCCGCGAACAGGATGATGAGGAAGACGAGTCCGGTCCAGATAGGCCCGACGTGGAAGGAGCGCACCAGGCCGTCGAGCCAGCCAAAGCCGCCCGCCAACCAGAAGGCCAGCAGTACAGCCAGATCGAACGAGGCGGCCACGATTCCCAGCCGGGTGCGGGCCCGGGTGTACTCCTGCGAGCGGCGGTAGGTGGCGGCATCGTAGACATCGGCGAATTCGGCCGGCACTTGGGGGCTGAGCGCCCGCAAGTTCAGCACCGTGCCGGTCATGTCAATCGCCTCGACCACGATAACGCCCGTGAGTGCCGCTATGGCGTAGCTGTTCAGCGTGACCTCCTCGTTCGACCTGTCACCAAGGGAACCGCAAGCCCGCGTGAGCGCGCCCGCGCGGCAAGAAGCTTACCCTGTCTCGGGCGCAGGAGCCTCACTCTGGCTGGTGAAAGAGCGAGGGCCAGTACTCAAGCCCCTCGAACTCGGTTGAGACGAGCGTGCCCGCGGCGCCGTTGAGGATGGCCACCGCGTCGGTCAGAGCGCCGATACCGGCACGCCCTCCCGTCGCCCGAACAAAGTCGCAGGCAGCGCTGACCTTGGGGCCCATCGACCCGGCCGGGAAGGAGAGTGCTTCAAGCGCATCGGGTGAAGCCCGCCGGATGGCGCGGGAATCAGGAGCGCCGAAATCCCGCCAGACCGCCTCGGCGTCGGTGAGCATGAGGTACGCCTCCGCTTTCAGCGACTTGGCAAGCAGAGCGCCCGCATGATCCTTGTCGATCACCGCTTCCACGCCCACCAGCACTCCGTCTGGGGTCAGCATGGTGGGGATGCCTCCGCCTCCCGTGCATATCACCACCACCCCACGCTCCACCAACCACTCCACCACCCGGATCTCGAAGATGCGCTTGGGCCGCGGCGAGGCCACAAGCCGTCGGTACTTGCTGTTGTCCGGACCCACTGTCCAGCCGTGCTCGCGCGCCAGACGCTCCGCCTCTTCCTGACGGTATTCCGGTCCGATCGGCTTGGTCGGATTGCGGAAGGCGGGGTCCGCCGGGTCCACTTCCACCTGGGTGAGAATGGTGGCGAAGGGAACGTCCTCGGGAAGGATGTTGCCCAACTCCTGCTCGATCATGTAGCCGATCATGCCCTCGGACTCCGCGCCCAGCACGTCCAGCGTGTACGGCTCCACGCCGGTGTACGAGGCGGCCTCGAGGGCAAGCAAACCCACCTGAGGTCCGTTCCCGTGGGTGACGATGAGGCTGTGCCCGCGCGCTAGCGGTGCGAGCGCGCGGGCCGCCACCTTGACGTTCTCGCGCTGATTCTGCGCGGTGAGTGGCTCCCCTCGTTTCAGGAGCGCATTCCCGCCGAGCGCTACCACGATCCTCATGCTCTACCTCACCTGACAGAGCCCGGAGAGCCGAAACCGCCTCCCGCCTGACGCAGCGCGGTCAGCAGTTCCTCCGACTGCTGAGAGCCTACGAGAACACGGGCTCCATCGCTGAGAACCAACTGGACGCCCATGTTGCCGTAGGCGTTGTATGCCCGCCCACTTCGCTTATTGATGCGCATCCCCCAACCGCCAAACTCGCCAAGGGGAGAGTAGTGGCGGACCGACGCCTCCCTGATGGAGGAGACCGGGATGGTCCTGGGAGGGAACGGATAGAGCCTGACGTTCAGCTGCCCCGGCCGCACTTCGGTGACGACCCGGACGATGGCTGCAAACGCCGGGAAGCCAAAGCCGAAGACCATGGTGAGCACCCAGGCCAGCCAGCCGGGGACGGGGTTGGACCCCTGCGGATGCCCGAGAATGACCTGCTGGACGAAGATCCACCACACGATCACCGTGACGGCCGCGATGGGAAGGTAGAAGAACCATTGCCGAAAACGCTGGGTCTCGCGAAAGAGGGGCGGCGTAGCGATGTCTACCTGCATACCGCCCATAATGCCTGGAACGCTCATCATGGGACCAACACCTCCTGGGCAGAATGACTCATAGTACACTAAGCCACGATGCATACTGACTCCGCCCAAGAGGCTCAAGCCGCAGGCAAACGCACCCGTCTGGCTTGGTATACGGCCGATCTCGGCTACATGGCGGTGGAATTCGCCGTCCCGCTGTATTTGACCCCCTGGGTGGTCACCGGACTGGGAGTGCCTGCGACTCTGTTCGGCTTGGCCTTGGCCTTCTCCTCGTGGACAGTGGCCCTGACCGGTCCCTACATCGGGGTTCAGGCCGACGAGAGGCTCACTCGGCGACGATGGTACGGCTCGAGTGCGTTCATCGCCGCCGTTCTTCTCGGCCTCATCTACTTCCTGCCTCACCACTCCCCCGGCTCGATAGTGGCGCTGGTGCTCGTCGCCATGGTCGCCAACTACTTCTTTCAGCTCGCCGGATTCATCTACAACGCTTCGATGCTCGAAGCCGCCAGAGGGACGAACATCGTGCGCGTGTCGTCCATCGGCTTCGGCATGGCCTACGTCGGTGGAGTGGTCGGTATCCTCATTATCAAACTGCTGCTTTCGGACAAGGTCGCTCCCGGGGGCAACAGCGAGGGCATGGCGCTCAGCCTGGCTGCCCTGCTGTTTCTGGTCTGCGCCATCCCCGGGGTGCTCGCGCGCGGCCTCTGGCAGAAGAGAGAGCGAGGCGAGCAAGCAAAGCCGACGCCGGCCTCGGGGACCTTCACGCGGGTGCTGGCCTTGTGGCGCGAAGCCAGCAGGGAGCACGACGCCGGCTGGTTGCTCGCGGGCTACTTCGCCATGAACTCGGCGATCATGGGCTTCACCCTGTACCTTCCGCTGCACCTGGAACTAACGACCAGCTTCTCCAGTTCGGCCCGCACCATCATCCTCGGCGGCGCGGTACTGGCGGCGGGTATCGGCGCGGGCCTCACCGCCCTCTTCCAACCCGGAATGCGAATGGTGAGGACGGTCTTCATTGTCGGGCTGTCACTCTGGACGCTCAACGCGATCGGCCTTGCCTTTGCGACCCGCCCCGCCCTCATCGTCACGCTAGCCTGCCTGCACGGCCTCATCTCGGGTCCGCTCATCGCCTCGGTGCGAGGCGTCACCGCCAAGACGTTCGGCCCCGACTATCAGGCCCTCGCCTTTGGGTTGTTCGGGGCTGTCAGCCGACTCTCCCTCGGTATCGGGGCCGCGTTGTGGCCGCTTGCCAGCTCGGCGATGCACGGCCCTCGGGCCACCTCACTCGGCTTGATCGCCATGGGCCTCGTCGCCGCCACCGGCATTCCTCTTATGTGGATGTGGACTCCACACCAGGAGGCCGCGTCTTCATCTCCAGGGCGCACTTGAGCATGATGTCGAACAGGTCGAGAAGGTCACCCACGTCGACACAAGAGATCGCCACCCGGATGTCGGTGCTGTTGTTCGCGATGACGCCCACCCCGTACTCGTCCAGCAACCGCAGGCGGAATTGCTCGGCGTCTATCCACTTCAGCTTCACGCACATGAAGTAGCCCGAGTTGAACGGGTAGAGTGTCCAGGCCTCCTTGAACCGGGGGTCGGAGAGGATCGTGCGCACCGCGGTCGCCCGGCGAGCCAGCACCGCGAACTTCTCGGCCTTTTGGGCTTTGTAGTCCGGGTCGTTCATGGCCTTGAATACCAGCGACTGGGAGATGTTCGGCGAGTTGCTGACGGTCCCCCGGATGCAGCCGCCGGTCTTCTTCTCGAGGGCCTCGTATGCGCCCTTGCCGCTCCGGATGCCGTAGGTGATGAAGGCGACGCGCAGCCCCCACGCGTAGTCCTCCTTGGACGCGCCGTCGAGCTTCACCGCGAGTATGTTCGGATGAGCGTCCGCGAGGCGCGTGAACAGTGACTCTTTGAGCACCTCGTCGTCGTAGAACAGACCGAAATAGGCGTCGTCGCAAATGGCCAGCACGTCGCAATCCTTCTCGGCGGCCTGCTCCATCAAGATGTCCCTGATCCCGTCGGCCTCATCTGGGATGATGGAATAGCCGGTGGGGTTGTTGGGGAAGTTGAAGAGAACGATCAACTTGCCAAGACTCACGTGCTTCTTGATGACTTCGCGCAAGCCGTTGAGGTCGAACCCGCCGGTATCGCTGTAGAGCGGATACTTATCAACGCGGGCCCCACGCTTCACGCCGAAGATGAGCTGGTAGTTTCCCCACACCTGATCGGGGAGCAGCAGCAGATCGCCCTCGTCCACGAAGATATCCGCCAGCGTGCTCAACCCGTGGGTGATGCCGCTCGTCACCACGGGCAGACTGACCGGCACGTCTCCCAGAGAAGGGTTCTTCTGCCGGATCTCACCCAGCCAGGCTTTGCGCAAGTCGGCGCGCCCGGCCGAAGGGGCATAGGGCAGGGCCTGATCGGCAGTGAGCCCGCTCAACTGCGAGGTGATACACGCCAGGCCCATCGAATGCCCCACTTCACGAGCCTCGCCGATGGTTGCGTTGTAGCGGGTGGCCTTCTCCTTGGCTTCAGCGGACTGAGTAAGTATCCCTTTCGGGAAATACAACTTCTTTCCGACTTCCGACAGCAGGCGCATCACGGCCGGCGCCTCTCGCCGGATAGTGTTGTTCAGCTCGACGGCCAGCGGATTGAACTGGGCGGGCGAGTTCATGCGTCACCTCCTGCTGAGACGATCCTGCAGCGCCGCGAGTTGGCCCCGCAGCGGCGCCGGCAAACGATCACCGAAACCATCGTAGTAGGTGGCCAGGCCGGCCGCCTCGTCCTTCCAGCCCTCCACGTCGACAGTCAGCAGTTGCTGCAGATCATCCGCCGGGATGTCGAGACCGGACAGGTCGAGCGCGTCACCGGTCGGCAGATAGCCTATCGGGGTCTCGACCGCTTTGCCTCCTCCTTCAACACGCTCAAAGATCCACTTCAGCACTCGGCTGTTCTCCCCATAGCCTGGCCAGAGGAAGTGCCCGTCGTCGCCCTTGCGGAACCAGTTGACGAAGAAGATGCGCGGCAACTTGGCCGGGTTGGTCCTCTGCGCCATCGACAGCCAGTGGGCGAAGTAGTCGCCCATGTTGTAGCCGCAGAAGGGCAGCATGGCGAAGGGGTCGTGGCGCAGAACGCCGGTCTTGCTGAGGTTGGCCGCGGTCGTTTCGGAGCCCGCCGCCGAGCCCATGAACACCCCGTGCTCCCAGTCGAAGGCCTCGTTGACCAGAGGAATGGTGCTCGCCCTACGCCCTCCGAACAGGAAGGCCGAGATGGGCACTCCCTGTGGGTTCTGCCAGTTGGGATCGATCACCGGGCACTGGGCGGCCGGAGCGGTGAAGCGTGAGTTCGGGTGCGCGGCCTTGCGGCCCGCGTCGGGGCTCCATTCATTGCCCTCCCAGTCGATCGCGTGGGCCGGAGCAGGCACGCCCATCTCCTCCCACCAAACATCGCCCTCGTCGGTGAGGGCCACGTTCGTAAAGATGCTATTGCGGGTGAAGGTGTCCATTGCGTTGGGGTTGGACTGGTAGGACGTGCCGGGAGCCACGCCGAAGAACCCGGTCTCGGGGTTCACCGCATACAGCCGGCCATCGGCACCGATTCGCATCCAAGAGATGTCGTCGCCTACGCACGTGACCTTCCAGCCGGGAAGGGTGGGCTGCAGCATGGCCAGGTTGGTCTTGNNGTAGCCCGACCCGTACGACCAGATGGACGGCTCGTCGGGGAAGTGGACGATGTACTTGTTGGCGGGGTCGCGCTCACATGGCCAGTCGACGTCTTGGTCGCCTGGGGCCAGTGGAGCGCCCACGGAGTGCAGACACGGTATGAACTTGCCGTCGGTGCCCAACGCCTCGAGCACCTTGTCGCCCACGCGGGTCATGATCATCATGTTCGCGACCACGTAGGCCGAGTCGGTGACTTCGATGCCTATCTGTGAGAACGGCGAACCCACCGGTCCCATGGAGAAGGGGATCACATACATCGTCCGTCCGGCCATACAGCCGGCGAACATGCCCCTCATCTTCTCCTTCATCTCGCCGGTCTCGGCCCAGTTGTTGGTCGGGCCAGCCTCGATCTGCTCCTTGGTGGAGATGTAGGTGCGGTCTTCCACTCGGGCGACGTCACTGGGGTGCGAGCGGGCGAGGAAGCAGTTGGGCCTGAGAGCGCTATTCAGTGGAGTGAAAGTGCCGTGACTCACCAGCTCGTCGCACATGTCGGCGTACTCCTTGGTGGAGCCGCTGCACACGTGGACGCTGTCGGGCTTGCAGAGCTTTTCTACGTCCTCGAGCCAAGCGCGCAATGCACCGTTGCCTATTCCCTCAAGTCCGGCCGCCATGCTGTCTCCTCCCGATCCGCGCGCGGTCGTCACCGCCCTTAACTACACATATGGCCGGCACGCACTGGCAAGTGTCGCGGCCGGCCTCCTGATGGCCGGTGGAAGGGTGATGCTCTCCGCCGGTCTCTTGAGGTAGCAAAATACCATACATGGGCGGCGCGTATCACTAGTCGCGCACGGGCGCGTCTAGCGGATCACCGCCCTACGAACCTCTTCCAGGGTACCGGCCGACTGCAACTTCTCGTTCTTGTGGGCGATGAACTTGGCGTA
>PMIZ01000144.1 GCA_003157225.1 Actinomycetota bacterium
ACCTATCCCTCACATTATCTCTCGGATGAACGGGTAAACTGGCCGCGATGATCAACTTCAGCGTCACGGCCGTTTGAACCGGTGAGTTCTCTTCTCGCCATTGTGCTTGGCTTGGTGCAAGGACTCACTGAGTTCCTTCCCGTCTCCAGCTCCGGCCACCTCATACTGGTGCCCTGGCTGCTAGGCTGGCACCTCCCTCCGGCGGATCTCAACAAGACCTTCGATGTGGCGCTCCACCTCGGCACCTTCATTGCCATACTGGTGCTCATGCGCTCGGAGGTCTGGGCGGTGCTCAAGGCGTTCTTCGGGAGCATTTGGCGCCGCAAGATAGCGACCCCCGAGGAGAAGCTTGCCTGGCTGCTCCTCATCAGCACCATTCCCGCGGCGATCGTGGGAGTTGCGTTCGAGTCGTTCATCGAAGACCGGCTGGGCAAGCCGCTGCTCATCGCCATCCTGCTGATAGCCTTCGGCGCCATCATGTGGGCCGTCGACTCGCGGTTCCCGCTCCGGAACAAGCTCTCGTCGCTCCGCTGGCCACACGCGCTCCTCATCGGCGTCGCCCAAGCCCTGGCCCTCGCTCCGGGCGTTTCACGTTCGGGAGTGACCCTGACGGCCCTGCGCAGCCTCAAGATGGAACGCGAAGCAGCGGTGCGCTACTCGTTCCTCCTCACCGTGCCCATCATCGGCGGAAGCGCCGTGTACAAGGGCGCCAAGTTGGCGACGAATGGCGGCCTGCCCTCCGGCATGGCCATGCCCTTCCTCCTGGGGACGCTCACCGCTCTGGTGTCGGGGTTCGTGGCGGCCTGGTTCCTCCTCCGCTATGTCCGCAGTCACTCACTCAGGCCATTCGTGTGGTACCGCTTCGCGCTTGGCCTGCTGGTCATCGTGATCATCGTCGCGGGGCTGAGGGGCGCGAACGTGTTGTGACCGCCGTTGCCGGCGGTTCCAGTCGGATCGCTAAACTCGAAGGGCTCCGCGGTCGATATCCGCCTTATGACAAACGGCATGGGAAACGATATGTCTCGGACGCTCTCTCCCAACCTATTCTGCCGGTCGTGCGCTTCGCCGCTAGTACAGGCAGCCGATTGGGAGCAGGAAGACGGCCAACTGTGGGGTGTCCGACTGTGGTGCCCGGATTGTGGTTTCGAGCAGGCAGCGGTGCTCGACCGGGCGCAGCTGACGTACCTTTCCTTTGCTGTAGAGGAAGGGTTCGGTTGGATGCTCCAAGCACTCGGGCAATTCACCGCCAGCGCCCTTGTCCCGGCCGACCTGGATCTGGTCGAGAGGGCCCAGACAGACAGAATCAGCCCAGCTGCCCGCTGACCGATACGCTCTCCGTTCCGAGATTGCGCTAGCCTCTTAGGTCGGCCTCCACCCCATGATACCGGCGTCGGCATCCTTGCGCTTCTCGAGCTGGATGAGCGCGTCCTTGTACTTCCCATGTGTGAGCCCGATGACTTCGGCCACCAGTTGCAGGAAGCGCCAGAGATCCAAATGCACGGTGTCGGCAGAGGTGTCGATGTAGACCTCGCTGCCCTTGAGACCCGCGCCAGGCTGCTGCCTCACGGCGTGGAACACGGTCTTGCTCATGATCATGTCTACCTCCAGCTCCATGCCCTGAGAGGCCAGACTCTTCACGAGCAAACCGCCGTCGCTGATACGAATGGCGCCGGGCGGAGGTGGTGGAAGCGGGAGGGGAGCCGCGGGAGAAGGGGTCTTCCCTCGTTTCCGGGCCCCTGTCGCGATCAGGAACTCCTCGTCGGCATCAGGCTCGCCGTAGTAGTCTTCGAGGGCGTCGGACCGCGGCTCTTCGGGGTCGGGAAGAGGCCTCGGCCCAAGGAAGACGACGACGGGACCTTGCCTACCCGGGTAGTTGAACGGGGAGATTACCCGCATCCGCTCGCCGGCGGCCAGGCGATCGCGTAGCTGCTGGTCTCCGCCAAGAAGCGCGATGAACTGCGCGTGACTCAGATGGTGCGTAAGATCGGCCACATTGGAACCTATTCGGCCGCGGGCGCCGTGGCCTCACCGGTCTCGCCGGCATTCGTGCTCGGCTCGGGAGCGACGTAGCCGCCTTCCGCAGCCGCGCCCTGGTCCGCACCGCGAGCGGCAGCCTCCGCCTCGCGTTTGCTCTTCGTGGCCGCCTTGGCTTGGAGCAACTGGTCCTCGAGCTTGGCCATGTCGTCCAGATACTTCTGCCGGAGGGCCTGGTCGACCTCGCGGCCCCTGTAGAAGTCAAACACCAGGTAGCCCAGCTTCTTCGCCAGCCCGTCCATCTGCATCTCGGTCTGGAGCTCGCCGACCTTGGCTCTGCCTTTCTCGAACGCCTTGTCGGCCTCCTGCGCGGCCCGATCGATGCCGGCGGAGAACTTGTCCATCAAGCCCATGAGCGCACCTTCCCTTCGTCGGCAGGCGGACTCGCCGAACCGGCGCCGCCTCGACAGCCGTGGTCGATTCGTCTGTATCAATCTAACTCGTTTGGAGACATATGCGCAACGAATGCTGGCTATTTCCGGTGCTATGATGCGAATCGCCGCCCAGCGCTGACTTGGCGGCCGCGACTTAGGTCCCAAACGAGTGCGAAGAGCTGCCACGACCGAGGTGAAATCCTTGCATAACGTGATGCCGTTCCGAGCCTGGCGCTATTCTTCGCAAGCCGGAGCGTTGACCCGCTTGGTAGCGCCTCCCTACGACGTCATCGGCCCCGACCAGCAATCACGCCTCTACGCACTCGACCAGCACAACATCGTCCGGGTCGATCTCGGGCTGACCACTCCCAGCGACAGCGACTGCGACAACCAGTACACGCGGGCCGCCGCGCAGTTGGCGAAGTGGAAGCACGCCGGCATCCTGGTGCGCGACTCGGAGCCCTCGGTGACCTTTGTCGAGGAGAACTTCACCGGCCCTGACGGCCGCGACCTCGTACGGCATGGCTTCCTCGCCGCCATCCGACTATTCGAGTTCGACGAGGGCGTGGTCTTCCCGCACGAGCAGACGCTTTCAGGCCCTAAGGAGGACCGCTACCGGCTCATGACCGCCACCGGGATGAACCTGAGCCCGATCTTCCTGCTTTACGACCTCCCCAGCGACACGATCACAGCGGCGTGGCAGGCAAGCCTGCGGACCAGCGAGCCACAGGCGATCGTCACGGGCGACGACGGCACGATTACGAAGCTCTGGCCCACCTCTCAGCCTGGCCTTCCCGAGGTCGTCCGGCACAATCTCGCCGATTCCCGGTTCCTCATCGCTGACGGGCACCATCGGTACGAGACGGCTCTTCGCTATCGGCGAGAGCATCGCAATCCGGCCTCGGAGTATGCCATCGGATACTTCAGCAACATGTCCGATCCGGGCTTGGCGATCTACGGCACCCACCGCCTCGTGGCCGGCCTCGACGCCGGAAGGGTCGCCGACCTGCCTCGGTCGCTCGCGAGCGCCTTCGCGGTGGAGAAGTTGACAGTGGACACGAAGCCACAAGGAGGAGCGGCGCCGGGAGGTTCCCGGGACGCCGGAGCTGCCGCGCAACACGCCATAGCAGAATACCTAGCGGCTCATCCGCGTCGGGCCTTCGGCCTGTGGGGACCCGCGTTCGACACGCCCTACGGCTTCAGCCTGCTCGACCCCGCGGCGGCGCACGCGGCCGCGCCGGGCCACAGCGCCGCCTATCAGGAGCTGGATGTCACCATCCTGCAGACGCTCGTCCTGGAAAAGGGGCTCGGGATCAGCCCGGCAGACATGGCAGCCGAAAGATATCTGACCTTCTTCAAGGATTCGAACGAGGCTTTCTCCCGGCTGGAGGCAGGTGAGTTCCAGGCCGGCTTCTTCATGAATCCGACGGGCCTGGACCAGGTGCGGGAGGTAGCCTTCGGAGGCGAGCGAATGCCGCAAAAGGCCACGTTCTTCTATCCCAAATTGCCCACCGGACTGGTCTTCCTCGACCTCAACGGCCGGCTCTGATCAACGACCGAAGGGAGGGCAGGACTGATGAAGATCGCGTTGATAGGTGCTACCGGCTTTGTAGGTTCGCACCTGCTGAACGAGGCGCTCGACCGCGGGCACGAGGTGACCGCCATCGTGCGGCGCCCGGATCGTCTGCCGGTACACGACCGCCTTGTCGCCGTGCAAGCCGACGTACACGACGTAGACAAGCTCGCTGAGGCGCTGGCGGGCCACGAGGCGATCATCTCGGCCTTCAGCGCCGAAAGGGACTCACCCACCAAGTTTCAGGACCACGTGGACGGGGCCAAAGCCATCATCGCCGCCACCAAGAAATCAGGAGTCAAGCGGCTGCTCGTGGTGGGCGGCGCGGGAAGCCTACGGCTGGGTCCCGGCCGGGAGATGATCGACGAGCCTGACTTCCCGCCCGAGTGGAGGGCCGGCGCTGGGGGAACCAGGGAGTTCCTCCACCTCCTGTGGGAAGAACCGGGCCTGGATTGGGTCTTCCTCAGCCCGGCGAAGTACCTGACCCCGGGGGAGCGCACCGGCCGGTTCCGGCTAGGTGGCGATCAGGTGCTGGTAGACGCCGAAGGGCAGTGCCGCATCTCGGTAGAGGACTACGCGGTCGCCATGATCGACGAGTTGGAGCAGCCAAAGCATGTGCGCCAGCGCTTCTGCGTGGCCTACTAGAGGCTGCTGAACAATGACGCTGCGCCGGGTGCCCTCTGGGCGTGGGGACGATCGCCGCGCGCGAGACAAGGACGCAGGAAGCGCGAATAGCAGCGCTATTCGCGCGACCGAGGACGCACTATCGCGCTGGCCAGCGCGTCCTGGCGGCCATGGCTTCGTTGTTCATCAGCCTCCTCGCCGGTCACTTTGCGCGTAGCCGCTGGGGCGCCAGGCTCGGCGCTCCCAGCCTCCGCTTGCGTTGCCGCCCCCACCGGGGGGATGTCGGTGACAGCGGCAGCAAACCTAGCGACGCGGTTCTCGGTCGCTGCCCTGATCTGCTCCTCGGGGATGGCCGGGTCGACGGCGTGGGCCATCTCCGCAATGATCGCAAACGGGCCCGTCTTGACCCCAACCAGGCGGTCCCATGACCTGACCAGCAACTGCTCATTCCACGCCTCTCGATTCACGCCCAGCGTCTCGGAGGTCGACAGGAGGCCACCGCCCCAGCTCGATTCGACCGAAGTCAGGGTGTGGAACAGATCGAAGACGATCGCTCTGTTGGCGCCCACGATTTCTCTTGCGGGTCTGTCATCCATCGCTTATTCCCCCGGGTGGCTGGACTCTCCTTCATGGTATCGCGTCACCGCTGGGCAAGGTCGGCGGTGCTCATCGACGCATCCGTGCTTGCCGATCCAAGACGCCGTTCGATCCTGACGGTTCACCTTGGCGCATGACGCCCATGGCGGGTATCCTGTCCCGGCATCGGGTCAGTAGCCGACAGGGGGCATCACCGTGATCGTACGTACGACGGCCTGGTCAGCCGGTCCAGGCTGCCACGGGGGGTGTGGGGTTCTTGCCCACATCGAAGACGGCAAGTTGGTCAAGATCGAGGGCGACCCGGACCATCCCATCAACCGGGGGCGGCTCTGTTCCCGGTGCCTGGCCATGACCCAGTATGTCGACCATCCCGACCGACTTCGCAGCCCGCGCAAGCGCGTGGGAGAACGCGGCGAGAATAAGTGGCAGGACATCTCCTGGGACGAGGCCTACGACCTCATCGTA
Organism: Actinomycetota bacterium; assembly: GCA_003157225.1. The sequence continues at coordinate 5,668 of PMIZ01000144.1, forward strand.
GAGAAGATGGGCAAGATACGCGAGGAGCACGGACCGGAGAGCGTCATCTTCTCCATGGGTACGGGCCGCGACGTGGGCGCCTGGATCTGCCTGCTCGCCTACAACTACGGCAGCCCCAACGTCATGTTCGCCCTGTCCGGCATCGGCTGCTACACGCCGCGCATCGTGGCTTCGGAGACGGTGCTCGGCGACTACTGCGTCTTCGACGGCGGCCAGTGGCTGCCCCAGGGTCATGACGACCCCCGCTACGAGGTACCCGAGACCATCGTCATCTGGGGCTACAACATCAACGCCTCGTGCCCCGACAACATCTTCGGCCACTGGGTCACCGACCTCATGAAGAAGGGCAGCAAGATCATCTGCATCGATCCGCGGCTCTCCTTCTTCGCCTCCCGTGCGGAGAAATGGCTGCAGCTGCGGCCCGGCACCGACGGGGCTCTAGCGATGGGCTTCTTGAACGTGATCCTGAGCGAAGGCCTTTACGATCGAGCGTTTGTTGAAAAATGGACGAATGCTCCTCACCTCATCCGCAGCGACACCGGGACGCTCTTGCGGGCGGCCGACCTGGTGGCCGGCGGTTCGCCGGACGACTTCGTCGTCTGGGACACGGTGAGTGGCGCCCCGGCCATCTGGGACTCCGCCAACGTGGAGTTCAGGACTCCGGGCGTCGTACCGGCACTCGAGGTGCCGGCCGACCAGTGCGCCGTCCATCTGGTGGACGAGTCCTCTGTGCCGGTGAAGACGGTCTGGTCGACTTTCTGCGCCGAAGTGGCCCAGTACCCTGTCGACAAGGTGGCCGAGATCACCTGGCTCAAGGCGGGGGACATCACGGAGGCGGCCCGTCTCTACGCCACCAGCAAGCCGGCCACTATCCAGTGGGGCGTGGCCGTCGACATGACTCCGGCCATCACGCCGACGGCCATGGCCATCGCGGACCTTTGGTGCATCACCGGCAACCTGGATGTTCCCGGGGGCAGCGTCGTCGCCAGACCGGCCTTCGGGGCGGTCGCGTACGCTCTTCCCGGCCAGAGAGGGCCCATCAAGCTTCCCAGCCAGGAGGTCGACGAGAAGCGCATCGGTAGAGATCGGTACGGCGCCCTCAGAGAGTTCATCTGGCGGGCGCAGACCGACGTCACGATCGAGCAGATCTTCACCGGCAAGCCCTATCCAATCAAGGGGATGTGGATTCAGGCCTGCAACCCCGTCGGCGGCATAGGATACGACCCACAGCGCTGGGTCAAGGCGCTCAAGAAGCTCGACTTTGTCTGCGTGGTGGACACCTTCATGACCCCCACCGCCGAACTGGCCGACATCGTCCTACCAGCCGCCACCTTCCTGGAGAAGGACGGCATACGCAGTTGGTGGACGCCGCTCGAGAGCATCGTCAAGGCCATGGAGGTCGAGGGCTGCAAGCCCGACAACGAGATCAACTTCGAGCTGGCACGCCGCTTCAACCCCGACATCAAGTGGAAGAGCTACCACGAGTTGCTCGACGAGATCGTGAGTCCTTCGGGCATGACCTTCGACCAACTCGCCGAGCGGGGCTGGCAGCTCCCGCCCGACGGCGATCCCAGCGCGCCCTACCACAGGCACGAGCGAGGCCTGCTCCGGCCGGACGGCAGGCCCGGCTTCAAGACTCCCTCTGGCAAGGCGGAGCTCTACTCGGTGCTGCGCGAGCGCTGGGGGTTCGAGCCCCTTCCGCACCACGAAGAGCCACCCTTCAGCCCAGTTTCCAGCCCGGAGCTGTACGAGCAATACCCCCTGATCCTGAGCACGGGAAGACGCTCGCCCGTGTACTTCAACTCCGAGCACCGCAACATCCCGTGGCTTCGGGAGGTCGATCCCGACCCGGTGGTGGAGCTTCACCCCGAGACCGGGGCCGCTCTCGGCATCGGCGATGGCGAATGGGTCTGGATCGAGAACATGTTCGGCAAATGCCGTCTGAAGGCCAAGCTGACACCCATAGTGCCGCGGTGGTTGGCGTCGGCCACGCACGGTTGGTGGTATCCGGAGCACGAGGGGGCCGAACCATCGCTGCGCGGTGTGTGGGACTCCAGCACCAATCAGTTGCTGCCCATGGGCTACCAGGGCAAGGACGGACTGGGGACACATGCCAAGTGCACGCTGTGCAAGGTCTACCGGGCGCACGCCGCGCCCCCCGGTGCTTACGCGATGCCGGGTGGCGGCGTGATCGGCGGCGCTACCAGCGCGGCCGGCACCGGCCACGGTCCAGCCGCGGGCCACGCCGGCCCGCGCGGAGGCATGGGCGGCCACGCCGCCGCCGGAGAACGCCCGGTCCCGGGAAAGGAGGCCTGACATGGCCGCCAAGCGAAAGGCCAAGGCGCCCGAGAACGGCCTGCTCATCGACTACGAGTACTGCACCGGCTGCTACGCATGCCAGGTGGCCTGCGCGCAGGAACACCATTGGCCGGCAGGCATGGGTGGCATAAGAGTCATGGAAGTCGTGCAAGCCTTGCCAAACGATAAGAACTATCTGACCTTCATCCCCGTTCCGACCGAACTCTGCGTGCTCTGCGCGGCGCGCACCCGCAAGGGGCTGCAGCCGGCCTGCGTGCAGCACTGCATGGCGGCCTGCATGAGGTACGGGCGCATCGAGGACCTGGCGAAGGAGATGACCAAGCCGCGCATGGTGCTCTGGGCACCGCGGGGCTAGCGGGCTGCTAGAGCCCCGCGCCTACCTCGAAGGGCTCGATACTGAGGGCATGGCCATCGGCACCGATCTCAACCGCCGCACCCTCCAGCCACACGTCGCCCTGGGCCACTTCGAAGCGCACGGGCATCTGGGTTAGAAGCCGTTCGAGAACGAGTTCCTTCTTGACGCCTATGACCGAATCCCGTGGACCACACATCCCCGCGTCGGTCATGTAGGCGGTTCCTCCGGGCAGCACTCGAGCGTCGGCGGTGCGGACGTGCGTGTGAGTGCCGATCACCGCGCTCACGCGCCCGTCGAGATACCAACCCATGGCCACCTTCTCGCTGGTGGCCTCGGCGTGAAGATCCACCACGATGCTCCGCACCCCGTGGAGTTGCTCCAAGGCCTCGTCCACCGCTGCGAAGGGCGAGCGGGCGGGGAACATGTACAGGTCGCCGCTCAGATTGAGCACGCCCAAGCGCCCGGCGGGTGTGTCGACCACCGTCACTCCACGGCCGGGGTTCGATTCGAGGAAGTTGAACGGGCGGACGATACGGGGTTGCTCGTCCAAGTAGTGATAGACGTCGCGCTGCCGCCAGACATGGTTGCCGGTGGTGATGACGTCCACTCCCGCGCCGAGCAGGGCTTCGGCGTGACTAGGCCTGATGCCGGTGCCGTCGGTCGCGTTCTCGCCATTCGCGATGACCGCGTCGGCGCCGTAGCGCTTGCGAAGAGCGGGCAGCTTCTCAATCAGCAAGTCCCGACCGGGCTTGCCGATCGTGTCGGCGAAGAAAAGGACTATCAAGCGAGGCCTCCTAGCGGTCAACGCGCACACGCGGCCCCACCCGGGGGCACGCGGACGCAAAGTGTAGCGCAAGCCACCTCGTTCGATGGCCAAGCGGCGTACGCGCGGTAACATGTCCGCATGCAGCAATCGCGCCCAGGCAAACCCGACTACGTCCACGGCTACACTCCAAGGGAGGGCGAGCGGCTGGTCGATCAGGCCACCGCGCTCACCGAGTTTCTTCATTCCGGCACACGGTTCCCGGCGGGCGGCCGAGTGCTGGAGGCGGGCTGCGGCGTAGGAGCGCAGACGGTGACCCTGGCGCGGAACAGTCCGGACGCCAGCATCGTCGCCATGGACATTTCCGAGGAGTCGCTCGCGCTGGCCCGGCAACGGGTCGCGGCGGCGGGGTTCACGAACGTCAACTTCGAGCAGGGCGACCTGTTCGATCTCCCCTACGCGGCCGCGAGTTTCGACCACGTCTTTGTCTGCTTCGTACTCGAACACCTCTCCGATCCCATGAGCGCCTTGGAGGCGCTGCGCGTGGTCACCAAGCCGGGAGGCACCGTCACGGTCATCGAAGGCGATCATGGTTCGACGTACTTCCATCCGGAGAACGGCGACGCCCGACGGGCCATCGACTGTCTGGTCCGCCTGCAGGCGGAATCGGGCGGCGACTCGCTCATCGGACGGCGTCTCTACCCGATGCTCGTCAGCGCCGGGCTGCGCGAGGTGAGGGTGGAGCCGAAGGTGATCTACGTCGACGGCTCGCGGCCGGAGCTCATCGAGGGTTTCACCCGCAACACCTTCACCGCGATGGTGGAGGGCGTGCGGGAGAAGGCGCTCGCCGCCGGGCTCATCGACACGGACACCTGGGACCGGGGGATCGCCGGGCTTCACCGCACCGCCGAGCCCGACGGCGTCTTCTGCTACACCTTCTTCAAGGCGATAGGCGTCAACTGACTCATCCTGAAGACCGGCTCGGGCGTCGCTGACTGCCAGGCCGGGGCCGGCGCACGCCCATGGCCGGCGAGCGGGACGCGCGCAGCCGCCCTCAGCCGCCGGGCCGCGCCACCGCCAGGCACCCCGCCAATACCCATCTTTGGTCTCATAGTCGCTCGTTGGCGGCCCTCCTTAGCCTCGATTCATCGTTCCACACCTGACAAAGGAGGAGACCATGATGAGATCTCGACCACCGTCGCCGCCGAGCGCCGGCGCAGCACCGTGGCCGCGGCATAGAACACGAACAGGTTGGTGAAGTAGAGCGCCAGGTTCATGCCGAGGGAAAACGGCGGCACGGGTGCCAGGGCGATGCCGGCGTGGATCGCGGCCAAGAGCGCGATCACGGCCAGGGCCTGGAGGATGGGGCGCTTCACGGTGCCGTCACCGCCGCGGGCGCCACCACAGAGGCAAGCGGCGCCGGCAGCCCGGTGCAGGGCGCGCATTGCGCGTGGGCCAAGGGGTGGAAGCCCCGGCGTTCGAGCAGCCGGCGGCCTTGGTCGCCGAAGAGGAACGCGGCGAAGCGCGCGGCCGGTTCGGCGTGAGGCGCATTCGCCGGGATGGTCAAAGCATAGGTCACGGGCGCGCCGGTGAGGCGCGCCTTGCCCTGCCCTTGCTGCATGCGCACCTCGACGCTGGCCGCGGCGTAACGCGCGGCCAGATCTTGCCGGGAAAGATTGATCTCCGGCGGCAGAGACAGGATCTTCAAGTGGTGGTCCTCGGCGGTCGAGCGGAAGAGGAAGGCATAGTCGACGGCCCGCGATTCGAGCAGCGTGAGCAGCTCGGCTTCGTCGTGGGTGACGTGATCCCGCGAACACTGGGCTGCGAGCTTGGCGGCGAGGCCCGCCCTCGCCGGGCCGTAGATGCCGGAGGCTTCCGCGAGCTGCCACACCATCAGCGTCTGGTACCCAANNGCTGTGGTCCTTGTGGGCGAGGACGATCTCGTTGGTGGCGAAGAGCGCGCTCCAGGCGGCGTGGGCCGGAATCATCATCTTCGGGATGAGGCCCGCGTCGGCCACCGCGACGATGTCCGCGCGCATGCCCAGCTCGGCGACCTTGCGCGCGGCCACCTGCGAGCCCGAGGGTTCGAGCCGCAGGCGAAGCTGCGGGTTTTGTTTCTGGAACACCTCGGCCGCATCGCCCAGCACCGCCGACAGGCTACTGGCATAGAAAACCACTATCTCGGTCGGACGGGGCTTGCAGGAGAAAAGGCCGAGCGCGCAGAAAATAACGAGGGCATAGAGAGACGATTCCCGAAATGTCCGGCTTGTCCGGCCTCTGTGCGCTCGCATCCCTCTGTGCTCTCTACGCTTCATCCTCCACTAGCCTACATCACAGATTCATCGTGAAGTATACGTACGGCGACAGTTTGTAGTTGGTCGTGCAGGTGCTGCCGGACAAGCACTGGGTCTGGTCGTAGTAGACGTGCCCGTCAAGG
>PMIZ01000106.1 GCA_003157225.1 Actinomycetota bacterium
ACAGCGGAGAGGTCGCATAGAGGCCTAGTGCAGCGGTTTGCTAAACCGCCATGTGGGGTAACCTGCATCGAGGGTTCGAATCCCTCCCTCTCCGCCACCCATCACGCGCCCGTAGCTCAGTGGATAGAGCATCTGACTTCGGATCAGAGGGTCGGGGGTTCGAATCCCTCCGGGCGCGCCACTTTCTGAGCGTGAAAAGGCCGAGATGCCGCGCCTACGAGGCTCTGATCCGCCGGAATGTAGCAACGGGTGTAGCAACCCGCACTCAAATAGTCCCCAGGTTGGCGCGGCAGGCCCCGAGACTCGGGCCGGCAACAAAGAACCCCTGCCGATAGGGCAGGGGTTCCGATGAGTCCACCGCGACGTCCGGAATCCGACCGGAGAACTGGAACTCGTCCAGCCGCAGGCTCCGCAAGCTATGCTACTCGCCTCATCCCGGCGGCCCTCACCGTAACCCGACCTGGAGCAATGTGTCAACCAGTCGGCCCGAGATCCTAACCCTCGACGTAAGCAGCGGCACAGCCCAGCCCTTCGTGACGACGCCGACCCGGATGTATTCGGCTGCGGCGGCCGAGCGGGCCATCCAGCGGATCGGTCGAGACGCCTACGCCATCCTCCGGACTAAGGCGATGTTGGGGATCGTGCGCCAGCGCCAAGCGTTGGACAGCATCGTTGCTCCCCTTTCGCAGCTTGTCGAAGAGATGCAAGCTCTTCCCGAAGATGCCTCCGTCGAGCAGAGGGCACGCCTGGCTTTCGAGGTGTCCAGCACGGGTCAAGAGACCCATTGGTCGGCCATCCTGCGTCTCGGAACATCGGTAGAGACGCTCTGTGGGCTTCTTCTTGCCTTTGAGACCGATCGAGAAGGCGGCGCTCGCGACATTGCCGAACTACTGGTTCGCCACGACCTAGATTTGTTCCTTGTCCTGCGCGAGAAGAAGCGGAAGAAGCTTTCCTACTGGGAGGCGCTGGCCGGAAGGCCCGCCCGAGAGGATCTGCTTGAGGCCGGGCTCACGCCGGCCGAATCTCAACGCCTGCTCTCTGAGCATCGCTCCTGGTGTACGTCGGCCATGAAGCAGTTTCAGCGCATCTCGGCCTATTACACGCCGGCGCGGCATCAGGTTTACGGGAAGTACAAGCATGGCTACACCCTGATAGACCCAGGAGTCAGCCCTCTGTCTTTGGACCTTGGGACGCGAGACGCGGCCGTCGTGAACGAGGCCCTACAAAACAGCTTCGTTGTCATGCATCAGGACCGAACAGGGCGACGCGTTGTCCACGTCGTGCGGTCAGGTGGAGTCGAGATCGAGCAGACGATGGAAGAGGCCCGCCAGGTCCTAGACCTCGCCCAGAAGCTGGCCGTCTCTTGGCTCTTTGAGTTGGAGCACCCGCTCCATCGGGTCATCACCTTCGACAAGATCCCGAAAGCAATCGCCTCCAAGTGGGTCGGGGACGGGCTGGACGAGACGTACGATCTCACTGGGGCTCTTGATGAGTACCCAGAGGACCCACGAGCCACCCGTGATCCGCGGACACCGCCGGAAACGGCGCCGGCGCGAGGCTGACGCCGGGTACTACAGAGAGCCGGTCAGAAGCTCTCCCATCCGGTCCGCCGCGTCCTTCTGGAGCGTCGGTAGGACGTGCGAGTAGATGTCCGCGGTCGTCGAGATCCGGCTGTGCCCGAGGATCTCCTGGACCACCCGAAGCGGCACGCCCTGAGCCAACAGGAATGACGCGCATGCGTGCCGCGTGTCGTGGAATCTCTGGCGAGGGAGGCCCGCCTTGAGGAGAGTGCGCTGAAATCTGTGCCGGACGGCCGACCCATCCTGCGGCGTGCCGATGGCGCTGGCGAAGACGAAGTCCAGATCCTGCCAGTCTTCACCGATGGCGAGTCGCTCCTCGACCTGGCGTCGCCGATGGTCGCGCAGCGATGTCAGCACCGGTGCAGGCATGGAGAGTGTGCGCCGACTCTTGACCGTCTTTGGTTCCACCAGCTCGGTCTTGCCGCGCATCTTCTGGAGGGTATGACGGACCGTCAGAGCCCCGCCCTCCAAGTCAACGTCGGACCACCTGAGCCCGAGTACCTCACCCTGACGCAACCCCATGGCTATAGCCACGGCATAGAGGGCTTCGTCGCGAGTGCCGTGTACGAACGCCAGAAGCCGACGCGCCTCGTCTGGCGTCAAGGGATGGATCTCCACTTGTCGGACGCGCGGACTGTCTACCAGGCGTGCGACATTTCGGCCAACCAGGCTCCACTTCTCAGCCTGGCCCAGGGCGTTGCGGAGCACCGAATGAACGTACTGAACGGTGCGGGGCGACAGACCCGCAGCGAGCCGATCGTTGACGAGGGCTTGAACCTCCCTGGGTGTCAGTTTCGCCAGCGCGATCCTGCCTATACGTGGGCGCACATGCAGGCGGAGCAGGTTGGAGTAACTCTCAAATGTGCGCGGCTTGAGTGACGGCTTGACGGCGTCTAGCCATTGATCCAGGTAGGCGTCCACCGTCAGTCGGGCCGGCGTTTGGGCGATCCCTTGCTGGGCGTCCCGCTGGACGACGACCAATCGGTCTCGGACCTCGGCCCTCGTGCTCCCGTAGATAACGCCCCGGCGTCCGCCCGCGCCGGTGTACGCGCCTACCACCGTTCGTCACTGCCGCGCTGATAGATCGAACCCTCACCGTTGCCCCGCTTACCCACGATGACTGTCTCCTTGGCTGGCCGCTGGTTCTTTCGTCGGAGTACTCCCGCTCGCGTTCGGTTCCCTCTTCCTCCGCTGCCTTAGCATCTCGGGAACTCCCCTGCCACGGCATGACGAGCAGTAGATCCTTCCTCCCGGCTCGACTTCGCCTCCGCACGAACGACACAGTCGCAGCCCAACTCTCGCGACCGTCGAAAGCAACTCGATGGCCAGACCCCCATAGAGCCCGCCTGAGGCTTGATACACGCGGAAACGATGCCGCTCGTCCACCTCCAGATAGACCGTGACCCCTGAGTCGGAGAGGTGCCGGTTAACGCGGAGGGCGATGGACTCGTGCACGAGGTCCTCGCGGGGAGACCGCGCCGCGAGGTCCAATACCTCGGCGAAGGATCTGCTCATCGATCTCCAGAAACCCAGAGACTGGCGCTGGGGAAGCAACGGAGGCACCGTCGGATCTTCGACGTTGAACCACTCTTGAAGCGCCCCGTAACTGGATGCGAACCGACGGACTAGCTCGGGCCTGGCATCTCGCAGCTGGGCGAAACGAAGGAGCATTGCTCGACTCCGGGACACGTCGATATTGTCCAACCCACTGGTCATGAAGATACGCCGCGCTTCGCGCCAAGCGTCCCAGGTCAACCTCGACGGTTCGAGATAGGGCAGCCAAAGCTCGGCGTCGTGGACCATGTCCGGCGGCCACTCGAACACCAGGTCATCGCCGTCCAAAGTCACCGAGCGGGGCCTACGCCAGCCTTGGGTCGCAACGGGACGCCCCACGTGTAGCTGTGCCAGTTCCCATTTTTCTTGGCTCATTGTCACGCTTCCGTACTGTTACCCGTATTCCATCACGCTAGCGAGGACGGTAGGGTGATTGTGCGCCCGGGACCTCCCGGAGTCAAGCGGACATCCAAGAACCGGCGTTGACCGGAAGCAGGAAGGGCAATAGTCAGTTGGACCGTCTTCTCTCGCCCGAACAGGCTGCCGAGATGCTCGGGTGCCACCGAACGATGATCTTCGAGATGCTGGCCCGAGGCGATGTCGCCTCGATCAAGCTCGGACGGCTCCGCCGAATCCCGGCGTCATCCATCGACAAGTACATCGCGTCCCGTCTTTCTGAGGCCGAGGGGTCCAGCCCTGATGGTGGAGTGCGGTGAGCGATCAGGACATTGGCCGCTCCGGCAGTGCCCGTGGCGCCGATCACCAGCACCCTTCCCTCGCTGTGCAGCTTTCGGCGGTTGAGGACTTCATCTGCCGCTACGTCGCCTTACCTTCGCCACACGAGCGAGTCGCGGTGACCCTGTGGGTGGCCCACAGCCATCTGGTCGAGCAGTTCGAGACGAGTCCGATCCTGGCCATCACATCGGCCGAGAAGCGCTCGGGCAAGACGCGACTCCTTGACTGTCTCGAATTGTTGGTTCCCACGCCCTACCGAGCCGTAACGCCCTCGGAGGCAGTCGTGTACACGATCCTAGCCCAACGACCTCGCCCCACCTTGCTCCTGGACGAAGTCGATGCGATCTTCGGGCGTGGCAACGCCAACCTCTATGAGGGCATCCGCGCCATCCTCAATGCTGGAAATCGCGCTGGCACGCCAGTGCTGAGGGTGAAGATGGACGGTGGGCGACGAGTCGAAGCCTTCGATGTCTATGGCCCCAAGGCGGTAGCTGGGATCGGCGATCTCCCTGACACAATCGCCGACCGAGCGATCCCGATCCGACTCAAGCGCCGATCGCGATCCGAGCCCATAGAGAGGTTCCGGCGGAGGGTGGCCGCGGCCGAGGCAGCGGCGATCGCTTACGACTGGGAGGCCCTTGGAACGCTTGGAACGGATGGAACGGTTCCTGACGAGCTAGGCGACAGGGCGGCCGACTCATGGGAGCCGTTGATCTGGATCGCCGACGCAGCCGGAGGCGGTTGGCCTCGCCGCTCCCGTTTGGCGGCGATTGCTCTCTCCTCCGAGGAAACGGCACCGGCAACACTCGGTGACCGACTTCTTGGTGACATTCGACACGTATTCGGAGATACCAGCTATCTGCCCACAGCGGAGTTGCTCAATGGACTGTGTCGCCTGGAGGCGGCGCCTTGGTCGGACTGGAATGGCAAGACCCTGACAGCGCGCGCCCTAGCCCAGCTCTTGGAACCGTATCGAATTGGCCCCAAGAACCCACGTCTGCCGGGCGAGCGCCGAGCCCGCTGCTATTACCGGAACGACTTCCTCGATGCGTGGAGCAGGTACCTTCCAGAGAGCGTTCCAGCCGTTCCAACCGTTCCGCAAGCGGTGGATTCCAGCGACCTCCCGACCGAGAGCGACTACCCCTCGGCGGCCTGGGATATCTCGGAGGAGTCATGACCGCCAGCCTCCAAATCCACAGCGTTCCCAAGGGTTGGGTTTGTGGCCGGCCGAGGTATTCCGGCATTTCCCGACACAGCGTGGCCCCCTGCGATGGTCCTCTTGTACGGCCGTAAGGCGTGGGCTCTGCGGCGCTGCTTGGCGACTCGCCGCGATGGCTCGCCTTGCAAGGGATGGGCACTCTGGGAAGTGCCCGGTCAGCGATGCGTCTGCCATAACGATGCCCCTCCCGGTCGAGCGTCCTCGGGACGGACCCATGCCGTGGCATGTCGTTGCGCGGCCTATTCGTGGCCTCATCGCCCGGGAGGCGGTCTGTGTCGCTGGCCCGATCCTCCAGCGGGCCGTGACGGCACACCGCCCGGAACTCACCGCTACTCCGCGGGCTCCCGACGCGCGCGGTCGCGCTTTGCCCGCATATGGTGACCGGGCGTCTGGACTGCGGATGGGTCCCGCGTGATTGAACTGGGGCTAATCTGAGCGTGCATCGCCGAGCGTCTCGGCTGGCGTTGGAATGGTCGCCTACCGGGGTGGCTCCCGAGATGGGGGAGGGTTTGCATGGATGAGATCGAGCGTCTTCGACGGGCGGTCAGCGACGAGCGGCTGAGAGTCGTGGCGGCCGCTGTGTCGGCTGGGGCAACGCAGTACGCGACACTGGCAGCAGCCCCGCTCGATGCACAGCTTGCGTCATTGGACATCGACACGAGCAGCCCCAAAGCCGTCGCGGCCAGGCAAGCGGCCGCGGCCGATATTTCCGCCGCGGCGTCGCCATTGTACGAAGCTATCCGCAGCGAAGAGGAGACGTTCCAGGTCGGCCGGTCGGACCCACTGTCGGATGCGATCCAGGGTCTGGAGGAGTTTGTCTGGCTTTGCTGGGCGCTCGTGCAGTTTCCGCCACTTCTTCAACCGAAGTCGCTGGCCAGGGAGATCGCCGGCCAGCTTCTTGGCGAGGCGTGCCATGTCGGCTCCGAAGTCGTGTATCTGATGCGCGGAGGGTTCTTCGGAGGGGCATATGCACGCTGGCGATCGATCTACGAACTGGGCGTCCACTGCGAGTTCATCTCGCGTTTCGGGCAGGATGCCGCGGTTCGATTTGCTGCTCACCGGGCCGTTGAGCAACACAGGTTGGCCGAAGTCCTCCGGGAACATGGGTCCGGTTGGGGGATGATCCAACTCACCGATGAGGAGCGAGCCGACATCGATCGCGAGTATGAATCGGTTCGAGCGACCTACGGACAAGAGTTCGTGAGAAGCGACTACGGCTGGGCCGCGCCCTTCTTGTCAGCAGGTAAGTCACGACAGCCACGAGGGCCGTCTCCGGCGCGGGAGCGCCGTCCTGCTGGCAGCCGCGTCACTTTCGCCAACCTCGAAGAGGCGCTGGGTATGGAGCGATGGCGCGCGAAGACCAAGGTCTCAAGCGCCCTTCTCCACGGGCGCTTAGCCTCGCGGCCGGAGTTTCTTCAGAACGACTCCATGAACCTGAGACTCGTCGTCATGGAGCCTGCAGATGGCCATGTCGGAGCACTCACGGCGCTGACGCTGAGTGCGCTCGTTCAGGTGGTCGTTGAACTCAGCGTCGACATGTCCGACGATGCAAACAGGCTGCAGGCTTGGTTCGTGAGCGCGGCCGTTGAGGAACTGCGGCAGCAACTCGACGGGAAGTTCGATGCGGCGGAGGACGCATTGGTGGCCGCGTTCTCTGGCGAGCATCCAACTGAGATCTAGGTCTTTGCGCTGGGCGCTCGCGGGCCCGATTCGTCGCCCCGCTGCGCGTATCCTGAACTAGGCACCGGTTGGTCGTTGACACAGCCACGACAGCTTCCGAAAGGCAGGGGACTCCTCTGTTCGAGCAGGCGTTCAAGAACATCGACGATGTCCTGCACAAGGACGCTGGCTGTTCGAGCGAACTCGACTACACCGAACAGACCTCGTGGCTCCTGTTCCTCAAGTACCTCGATGCGCTTGAGCAGGACAAGGCCATGGAGGCCGCGCTGCAAGGGATGTCGTACGACTTCATCGTCGCGGAGCCGTGTCGCTGGGCGGTGTGGGCAGCCCCGAAGACTCCAGACGGCAAGATCGACTACAACGTCGCACTGACCGGAGATGACCTGCGTGAGTTCGTCGATCAGAAGCTCTTCCCGTATCTGCGCGGCTTCACCGAGCGCGCCACCGGGCCGAACACGATCGAATACAAGATCGGCCAGATCTTCGGGGAGATCAAGAACAAGTTCCAGAGTGGCTACAACCTGCGCGACGTGATCGACATAATCGACGGACTCAAGTTTCGATCGCAGACCGAGAAGCACGAACTCTCGTACCTATACGAAGCCAAGATCAGGAACATGGGTAATGCCGGGCGCAATGGCGGCGAGTACTACACGCCCCGGCCGCTCATCCGGGCGATCATCAAGGTCGTCGACCCGAGAATCGGAGAACGGATCTACGACGGCGCGCTCGGCTCGGCGGGCTTCCTATGCGAGTCGTTCGAGTACCTCAGCGCCAAGCCCGGCCTTGCGGTCAATGATTGGAAGACACTCCAGGAGCGAACCTTCTACGGCAAGGAGAAGAAGAGCCTCGCCTACGTCATCGCGATCATGAACATGATCCTCCACGGCATCGAAGCCCCCAACGTCCTGCACACGAACACCCTCGCGGAGAACCTGGCCGACATCCAGGAGAAGGACCGCTACGAGGTGGTCCTGGCCAATCCGCCCTTCGGTGGCAAGGAGCGCAAAGAAGTCCAACAGAACTTCCCGATCAAGACGGGC
>PMIZ01000196.1 GCA_003157225.1 Actinomycetota bacterium
CCCCGAATGGCGTCCATGTCGATGACGCTGCCCAGATCGCCGAGGTAGGCATTGAGGTAATCGTGGCGGTGAATTGTCGAGGCGCGCAGGGCCTTCTCGTAGGGAGTCCGCTTGACTCCCCGCAGGCCGGCCTCGAGGAATTCGTTCGCCTTCTTCCCAATCCAATCGGTGACCTCAGGTTCTGCCGGCCCGCCATTGGGCGGGTTGTACTTGAAGCCACCGTCAGCGGGCGGGTTGTGCGAGGGGGTGATCACGATGCCGTCGGCAAATCCCGACCTTCGCCCCCGGTTGTAGGTGACAATCGCGTGGGAGATCACAGGGGTCGGGGTGTACTCATCCCCTTCCGAGATCATCACCTCCACCTCGTTTGCCGCGAGCACTTCCAGCGCGCTGGTGAACGCCGGCACGGAGAGGGCGTGCGTGTCGATGCCGACAAACAGCGGCCCATCGACCCTCTTCAGCCTGCGGTGCAGGCAGATGGCCTGGGTGATGGCTAGGATGTGCCACTCGTTGAAAGACCCTTCAAACGCCGAGCCACGGTGTCCCGAGGTTCCGAACGCGACCCGTTGCGCTGGAACCGAAGGATCAGGAGTGACCGCGTAATAGGAGGTGATCAGCCTGGGAATATCGACCAGCATGGACGGGTCGACCGGCTTGCCTGCAAGGGGGCTGACTTTCATGCCTCTCTCCCCGGGGCCGTGAACCGGCCCCCGATCGCGATCGTCTCCGTCACCCGTCCAAGAGAAGGTTCTGCAGCGGTCCGAGCAGACGCTCGGACCGCCAGGACACGTGGGGCAGCTTGACCAGCCTGTGGGTCATCGGCTCGCCTGCCGCCCGCCGCAGATACTGCTCCTCGGCCCGGGGTTTCCAGAGATCGTCGATCACCGCGGTCGGACGACCCGACACGGCGGCCAGGGGCAACTCCAGATGCTCAGCCCATAGTCGCTCGCGAGTGGTTCTGGCGACCTCGCTGTCATACAGGGCGAGATTGACCTCGGTATCGTTGAAGAGACTGTGGTCGTTCAGGTTCGCGGACCCCACCGTGAGCCAGCGATCATCGACGACCGCCAACTTGGCGTGCACGTAGACGGGGCGCGACTCCGAGCCGACCCGCGAGTAGACGGTGGAGGCAAACATTCGGTTGTCGTGGTCCGCCTCCAAAAGCGAGCCGAGCTGCCCGCTCGTATCGTCCGTCCCGGTCGCCGCCTTGGCTGGGAGCAGCAAGAGCAGACGAAAGTCGTCTTGCGGAGGGGCGAGTAACTTCTGCCTCAGGATCTCCACTATCTCCGGCGACCAGAGGAACTGGTTCTCGATGTAGATGAGATGCTGTGCCGAGGACAGGGCCCGTCGGTAGGACTCGAGAATGCGGAAGACTCCTCTCGGCACCGAAGGATAGGTAGCTTCCGGTATGGTGGCGACCACCTGTACGTCGTGATTCCCGGCCGTCTTGCCCGGCCGAACCGGCGGCAGGCCCTCGCCCGAGACCGCTTCCCAGCGCAAGCGAAAATGCGCGGCTACGTCCGCTGCCGCCGGCCCGTGCAACTCGGCGGCCATGTCGTGCCACCCGACCCCGTCCCGCAGCGCATGCTCATTCGAATCGAAGCGGTCGCCCCGCAGGTTCGTGTGGTCGAGGCCGCCNNGTGTCCCTTGCGTAAGCTCGTCGCGGGTGCGTTTGACGTCCATGCGCCCGAGAGGTGACCACGGGACCGGAGGACCGGACCATAGCAAGACCCGGACATCGACGCGACCAGCGAGCTCGGCCAGCAGTTCGCGGATCGTGGGGCCGTCGCCCGACGGACTGCCCTGGCCACCACGGACCAACCGGAAATCGGGGCTGAGAAACCAGTTTGCCAGATGGACGTGCGACCTCGCCTCCATCATGGCCCGCTGCATCGCGGGTAGCGCATCGGCCCCGTCGATGTGGATCTGGACGCTGTTGCCCTCGCGAACCGGGGGATCTCCGCTCACCCGGAGGCCTTCCAGACCGGGTTGCAGGATCCTTTCCCAACCCACTTTGCGCAGACGCCTCAGGTGGTGGTCCTCCACGGCTCTTTCGAGAGCCTCCCCGGCTGCGCGGTCGATGCGAGCGAAGGTATTCGTGATTTCCATGACTCGTCAATACCCAGTCTTCGTCTTGGGGAACCGAGACACGACTGGGCGCTCGTGCACCTGGTAGAACAGGCATTTGGCGACTTCCGCCGCGAGGGCATAGACCACGAGAATCCCCACATCGGCAAAAAGCGCGTTCGACTCCAAGAGAAGGCAGTCTCCAGGGACGACGTCGCCGGCGTTGAGCACAACGACGTCGCCGGGCACGATCTCCTCAACAGGGATGGTCGACCAGTTGACCATCCCGGAGCGCCGTGGCTTTGACCTGCGCGATGGCAAGAAGCTTCTCGTCTGTGCCTGCACGCTCTTCAGTCCCTGGGGAGAGACTCCAATCTCAGCGAGAAGATTGGCCGCTGGTGTGCTCCAGAATGTCAAAGGTGCCCTCAAGTCGCTAACGGACAGTCACGCACAGGCCCTAGGATGTTCCGGTGTGGCGCGCCACGAGGACCGGGCAAGGGGCATGATGTACTACCTGTTGGCTCACCGAACCCAGCAAGAGACTGCTGAACCCGCCATGCCCTCGACTGCCCACCACGATCATGTCTGCGTGCTCGGCTTCCTCGAGCAAGACCGAGGCAGCTTGACCCTTGATCACCTTGCCCTCGCAGACGACCTGCGGCTGCAGTTCTTTGACTCGTGTCACCGCTGCTCGCACGAGACTCTCGAAGTCCGCGTCCAAGCCCTCGACCATCTCCGATGAATAGCCGGCCTCGGGACCTATGACCACGGGGACATCCCAGGCACATACGATGACCAGGCGGGCACCTCGCAGAAAGGCCTCCTCGGCAGCTAGCTCAAGTGCCGCTTCTGCAGGTTTCGAACCGTCGATACCAACCACGATGGTCTTCATGGGACCTCCATCCTTCTCTTTCTCCGCGGCCCTTCACTGATGCCCGCGATGCAGGAATAGGAAACCCCGGCGGACTTTCCCGACCGGTCGACAGACGCACCGGATTTCAGTAGGATGCCAGAATGCACGAGCCGCCTCAGATGAGAAGCCAACCGGGGTTCCAGCGCATCATGGACCGGGTCGTCAGCGTCGCCTTCCTCTGGGCGTTTCCCCGGTCGGTCCGGCCGAACCAGGTGACGGTGGCCCGCCTCGTGTTCATCCCCGTGATCCTGGTGCTCCTCTACCTGGACCTGTCCTGGTGGGCTTTGGGCACCTTCGTGGTCGCGACCTGCACCGACTTCATCGATGGGGCGATGGCGCGCACCCGCGATCAGATCACCCTTGTCGGCACCTACATGGACCCGGCTGCCGACAAGCTTCTCGTGGCCGCCGTGCTCGCCTGGACGGGCTACCGCTATCTAGTGGTGCAGATAATCCTCGCGTTCATTGTGCTCGAGCTGATCCTCTCCGCCATTGGCGCGACCATCCTTCTGCGCACGGGCGACGCCCGCTCTTCGAACGTGTTCGGTAAGCTCAAGATGACGGTGCAGAGCGTCGCCCTGCTCGTGTTCCTGGTGTCGAGCATCCTCGACCTGGCCACCTGGGTGACGGTCTCGCTGTACCTACTCTGGCTGGCCCTCGCCTTGGCCGTGCTGTCGGGCGGCAAGCAGATCTATGACCTGGCCAAGAGAAAGCCCGGAGCCGCGTAGCGCGGCGGGGACGTCAAGCCCGTCTCTACTGAGCGCGTGGACGGCGTGTCCGCAGCCAGCTTGACGCGCTCTAGGACGGACATATACAGTCTCCATATCCGCGACGGCGCGGGAGGCGTTATACACTCCAAAGCCCGTTGGCAGGCCGATCTCGGGGGACACCTTGAGGCTTGAGATCGGTGTTATGCAGACAGCCCGTTGCTGTGGCCGTGGTTTCGCGCAGACTGGATAGTCACTGTTAGACCTACTCTGGGGCGTGCGAATGTCGGAAGAGACGACGCGCGACGAGATATTGNNGCAGTACGTCGACGCCATGGGGCAAGATCTGGGTGAGATCGTCGCGGCGCTCTACCATCGGGTTGCCTGGCTCCACATGCGGTGGGTTCTCTATCGCCAGCTCTACGCGAAGTCGGATCCTCGAATCGCACTCCTCAATGACACGGCCGGTCTCTTTTTCAACGTAGTGCAGCGCACTCTCTTCAACGACATCGTCCTCGACCTGGCTCGTCTCACGGACGCTCCGCGATCCGCCGGAAAGGACAACCTGACTCTGCAGGGGATTGCTGATCATGTGTCAGACCCAGAGCTTCACTCTCAGGTCTCGCGCCTTGTTCGGGTCGCAATCGATGCGTGCAAGACCGTTCGCGATCGCCGAAATCGCCAGCTCGCGCACGATGATCTGGCACTTGCTTTGGCGACATCGACTAACCCAGTTCTCGGGATCAGCCGTGCCGATATCGAGGCCGCATTGACAGCCGTCCGCGAGCTACTGAATACCCTTCAGCTGCACTACTGCCAGTCGACCGTGGGGTATGAATACGCGCTTACCGGCCCGGGCGACGGAGACGCTCTTGTGCACTACCTCCATCGGGGCCTCAAGGCGGAGCGCGAGCGGGAACAGCGCATCCTTGACGGGACCTTTACACCGGAAGACCTGGAGCACGGTGAAGAGGTCTAACAAGGCGTTCGAGCAGGCTCGCAGAAGCTCTNNACCTCACCGATCTGTGCGATGGCCACAAGCAGGAGTGGGTCCACACCAACGGCGGCGGCTGGATGCTCAAGGTAGCGGACGGCAAGAAGGCGTTGTGCTACGTGATCCCGCTCAAGGACTCCTTCAGGGTGTCGATGGCCATCAGGGAGTCGGAGCGCGCNNGATGTCACCGCAGACTCCTCCTATAGCCACTGCAGCCGGTTCGTCTGCCGGATCATCGAGGAGCGCGGCTGGCGATAGGCGAGATCAAAGCAGGGTGTTGCCAGCTATCGCTTCTCTCCTCGCGACCCCGGTCGCGCGGACTCCCATGATCGCCTCAATGCGCACCGGCGCACCCCCCGTGCGACGGGCCGCCTTTCGCTTTCTCGCCCAGAGTGATCCCGATGACCTGACCCTAGTGCTCTCTGCTGCACTCTCGGTTGAGGATCCGGTCGTCAGACTCTGGGCCGCGCGCGCCGCCATCTCCAGGCCTAAAGGGCAAGAACTCCGAGATGTCCTCGACAGGCTGTCTTCGGATCGATCTGGTTTCGTTCGACGGGAAGCGCTCGCCGTGTGGGCTGACGTCTTTCCTGGAGAGGCCCCCCCAAAGGCTCATGACGGCGCTCATGGACCGGAGTGCCGCTGTTCGAGGCGAGGCTCGCTTCCGTCTGCTGGAAAGCGGAGTCGATTTCGCGCAGGTCTACCGTGACGCCATGGCGACTGATAATCTCGCCCGCTTCGTGACCGCGCTCTCTGGACTCGTCGAGACGGGTAATTCGCGCGACGCGGAGCGCCTGGCACCCCTCCTGTCGCACCCAACGACCAGGGTTCGACGTGTCGCAGTACGCGGCCTCCTGGGGCTTGGCGGCGAGCGCTACATGGAATCGGGGCTGGCTGTCCTCGCGGACGAGGCTCCCAGTGTTTCATCGGCGGCATGCTCCGCCTTGGGACCCCATGCATCTGCCATTGGCGGGTCTCGGCTGTGGGCAGCCCTTCAGATGGCCAGCACAGACCACGCTCGCCAGAACGCCCTCCGAGTTCTGGCGCGCCTGCCCAAACGGGATGCTGTCACCTACCTGCTCCTTGCGGCGGCTGAGAGCCAAGAGGCGCTCGCCTCCCTGGGTCAACAGTACCTGCGCAGGTGGAACGCGAAGTACAACATCACCCAGACGCCGCCCACCGAGGGGCAGCTGGAACGACTCAAGAATGTTCTGTCGGAGACCAAATCGGTGCTGCCTGCGATCGTGACGTCCGAGATTCGTTTCTCAGTCCGTTCGTTTGACTTGGGGTGACATACTAGCCGTGGTGCCGAACAAGCGATTGCAGCTGACTGCGTTACGCTTGCAGTTGAATCGCATCGAGCGTTAGGCACATCCAAACGAGAAGGCGATGCTCATGCGAAGGCAGCTCGGTGTAGTAGGGGTCCTTTTGGCTTCGCTCGTGCTGTTGGGAGCCTGCGGTAGCGCGTCAACCCTGTCTTCGGGCATCTACGGCATCGCCGTTGCTAATCACGGCGGCTTGATGGCTAGCCCGCCCACGCCCGCGCCATTGCCCGGTGGTTTCGGACTCAGCGAACTCGAGCCCTACAGTCGTGCCGCTATCGTTGTGGCAACTGTGACTGAGAACGGGTCGGGCAAAGTCGTGGCCAATGTCACCGCGGGCGCAGATGGGATCTTCAAGGTCGCGCTGGCGCCTGGCCCATACGTGGTCCGCTACGCGCCACCCTACGCATCCGCCGACGTGCGTGTCACCGTACAGGCCGGAAAGTATGCGCGTGTGATTGTCCAGACATTTCGTCATTGATGACATGGGCCAAGAGTGATGGCTCGAGTGCCTGTCATCTGCATCCAGACGGACAACGGTACGCGTTGCCGCTGATGCCGATGACGTTAGCCGCATTCAGAGTCGCGCTCAGTGCGGTGCTATAATCGGGACCAGAAGTGTGGTGCGGTCGTGGAGGCGAACGTGGGCGCTGCGGTGAAGTTCTCGGAGGATATCGTCCCGCTCGGCGACATGAAGGTGAACCCGGGCAAGATCGTGCGTCGTGTGGACGAGACTGGTCGCCCGGTTCTGCTGACCATCCATGGACGGGGTGTAGCAGTCGTGCAGGCGCTTTCTGAGTACGAGTCGGCCCAGGAGGAACGGGAGTTCATGCGGGCTGTCGTGGCCGGCCTCGCCGACATCGACGCTGGACGCGTAGTCCCGCTCGAGGAAGTGAAGCGCCGTCTGGGTATTGACTGATGGCTGCGCGGCTCGAAGTCGAGTTTGCGAAGTCAGCCGAGGACGACCTGCAGGATATCCTGGCCTGGTACTCGTCTCAGCAGGTGCCCGAAGTCGGCAAGCGCCTGGTTGCCGCCGTCATCGAGCGCGCCGGTCAACTGGCGGCGTTCCCGGATAGCGGCAAGGTCGTCCCAGAGTTCGAGACGCCATGGCTTCGAGAACTCGAGCTGCCACCGTACCGGATCGTCTACCGTCGTGATGACTTGGTGGTCACCATCGTCCGCGTGTGGCGCAGCGAAAGGGTCATGGACCCGAGCTTGAGCGGAAACGCCTAACAAGCGCATGGGCTGCCTAGACAAACCGGCGGTGCAAGGCATTCTCCGCTTGCATGGCGCGCGGCCGGTCTGCTGGTCATGCGCAAGAACGTTACGAATAGCCGTCGCATTGGCTCCTCAGCTTGAATCAGTCTTCACCTGACGTATAATAGACTGGATGGTTGTACGTCAGGAGGCATTCCGCATGAACACGAAACTCACTCTTCGGCTCGATGACGAGCTCATCGCCAGGGCCAAGCGCCATTCGGCCAAGTCCGGCAAGTCCGTCTCGCAGTTGGTCTCGGACTACTTCACGCTCATCGATTCGCAGGAGTCTGACGTCGAGATCACTCCGCGCGTCCGCTCGCTGCGCGGCGTGCTCGCGGGCTCAGGTCTGGATGAGCGCGACTATCGTCGTCATCTGGAGGAGAAGCACCGGCGAAGGTGCTCTTCGACACGAACGTGATCCTCGACCACCTGCTCGAGCGTGAGCCACACGTCGATGTCGCGGAGCGACTACTAAGCCTCGTCGACACCGGGGAGATCGAAGGCATTATCTGTGCGACGACTGCCACCACGATTCACTACCTCGCATCGAAAACGGTCGGCGCCGCGGCGGCTGCGGACCACTTGCGCGCGCTCCTCGCGATCTTCAACGTAGCTTGCGTCGACCGGGAGGTCTTGCGCGGTGCCCTCGACACGGGCTTTTCTGACTACGAAGATGCCGTCCTGCACGAAGCGGCGCGTGCCGCAGGCGCGGCTGCGATTGTCACCCGCAACGGCAAGGACTTCTCACGCTCGTCGCTTCCGGTTTTCGATCCGACAGAGCTGCTGGCGGCCGTGCAGGCCGGCGCAGCATGATCGGCGGCATTCTAACCTAGCCGAAGAACACCTTCGCCAGGTCCCACCAATACTGGGTGACCAGCTTCTTTGTGTCCACCGCTTCGGCGAGCGGCACCGACACGATGTCGTCGCCCTTGAGCCCGGCCATCATGCCCCATTCGCCGGCGGCCACCATCTCAGCCGCCTTGACGCCGAAGCGGCTGCCGAGCACCCGGTCGTGCGCCGTCGGGCTGCCGCCGCGCTGGACGTAGCCCAGGGTGGTGTCGCGCACGTCCTTGCCGGTGAGCCGCTTGATCTCACGGGCGAATACGGCCCCCACGCCGCCCAACTTGACGTTGCCAAAGGCGTCCACTTCGTCGGAAGCCAGCACTTCCTTCTGCTCGCCCGACCGCCAGAGGATCTTCGCCCCCTCGCTCACGCACACAACACTGAACCTCTTGCCCCGCGCCCAGCGGGCCTCGATGAGGTCGGCCACGTCCTCGACGGTCATGGGAAACTCGGGGGTGACGATGACGTCGGCGCCGCCGGCGAGGCCGCTCACGAGGGCGATCCATCCGGCCGAGCGGCCCATGACCTCCACTACCATGACGCGCTGATGCGACTCGGCCGTGGAGTGCAACCGGTCGATGGCCTCGGTGGCTATGGAGACCGCGGTGTCGAAGCCGAAGGTGTAGTCGGTACCGGAGAGGTCGTTGTCGATGGTCTTGGGCACACCGATGACGCGGGTGCCGAAGCCTTCGAAGAGGTGCTTGGCGACACCTAGAGTGTCGTCACCGCCGATGGCGACCAGCGCGTCGATGCCCAATTCTTGCAGGCTCTTGACGGCCTTCTCCGGACCGCCGTCTATCTTGAACAGGTTGGTGCGAGAGGTGCCGAGAATGGTGCCACCCACATGCAGGATGCCCGAGACCGCGTCCAGGTCGAGAGCAGCGACATCCTTCTCCAGGAGCCCTTTCCACCCCCACTTGATCCCCGTGAACTCAAAGCCGAAGTCCTTGAGCCCTTTGCGGACGAGCGCCCGGATCACCGGGTTGAGTCCAGGACAGTCGCCGCCTCCGGTGAGGACACCAACGTTCATCAGCTCTCCTTTGTCTAGGGCGTTACTCTGCGGGCCCAACCGACCAGTGCGACCAGGTAGGCTCGCAGGCGCTCACGTTGCTCTTGGTCTGTCAGATCGCCGTTCGCGTCGCACTTCTCCCCCGCATTGGGCAGGCGGAACTCCGGCTGTGCCATGACCAGAGTGTCGGTGAAGACGAACACCTGGCGCAGCGCAAGTTGCGCCCTCATCGTGCCGCTCTCGCCGCTCGACGCGCCGACGATGCCGGCCGGCTTGCCGCGCAGGCAGCAGGTCTTGGGTGGTCGCGAAGCCCAGTCGATGGCGTTCTTGAGCACGCCGGGGATGGAGTAGTTGTATTCAGGGGTGGCGACGAGAAGGGCGTCGGCGAGCAGGATCTGCCGCTTGAGGTCCTCGACCACGAGCGGATCGCCGTGGCTCTGCACGTCGGCATCGTAGGGCGGGATGTCACGGATATCGAAGGTGTCTAAGACCACTCCGGGCGGAAGGAGCCCCGCCGTGGCACGCAGCAATCCGCGATTGTAGGAGCCGGCACGCAGGCTGCCCGCGATGCCCAGGACGTGAAACCCACCGTCGTCCATCGACCCTCCCTGAAAGGCTGCTAGAGGTCGGTTGCCGGAATCAGGTTACCATCGCGGGCTCGGTGCTAGCAGGCTGCTGAAAAGTGACGTTTCGCCATGAGGGCGCGATGGGCGCGCGCAAGACTAGGACGCGACGAGCGCCAATAGCAGGGCTATTGGCGCGACCGAGGACGACGTGTTGCGCCGCCCAGTGCGTTCTCGTGGCCGGGACTTCGCTTTTCGGCAGCCTTCTATGCCCACGAAACCACGGGCCCGGGCCACTTCTCGACCTCGATCAGGCAGGAGTTGCTCGCCATGCCGGTGGACGTGGGCGTGATGTATCGCTTGGGCGTCAGGATGTTGATGCAGCCGGCCAGGTCGGGCGAATAGCCCGGCTCGCCGAGCGGGTCGTAGTCGGCGCACGATTCGTAGGAGTGCACGGTGCCCGGCGGGACACGCTCGGTGACCTGGGCAGCGAGAATGACCGAGCCCCGATCGTTGTGGGCCCGGACGAGATCGCCGTCGGCGATGCCGCGCGCTGCCGCGTCCTTGGTGCTCACTCGCATGATCCAGTAGTACTTGCCGTCGCCTTTGAGAATGCGGTTGTCCTTGACCTCGTTCATCCAACTATCCTTGGCGTCGCCCATGGTATGGAAGCTGAACTTAGGATGCGGCGACACCATTTGCAGCGGGTACTTCGCATAGAGGTCCGCGGTGTGATGCCCTTCCCAGCTCGGGATGTACTGGGGACCCAGAGCGGGCCGTTCGGGATCGACAGTGCCGGAGGCTTCGAGCCTCTTGAGGCTCGAAGCCACGAACTCGATCTTGCCGCTGGCTGTCTGCAGACCCTCTCCCGCGACCTGGTCCCAGGGAGCGGGGCCCCAATCCGGGGTGTCCTTCGGCCGGCCCTCTGCGAACCAGCGCATGCCCGGCTTGGCCCGCCTCTCCTCCGGAGCCGGGACCACGTAGTAGCCCTTCTTGGTAAAGTCCTCCCAGCTCATGGCATTCGGCATGTCGGTGGCGTGGTAGTAGTCCTTCACCCAGTCGAGATCGGTCTTCCCGCCCATGCTGAACGCCTCGTACACGCCCACCCGCTTGGCGAGCTCGCAGAAGATCTCGTAGTCGGTCTTCGACTCACCCAGCGGCTCGATGCACTTATGCTGAAACGTGATCACCCGGTGGTTGCAGAACTGGTAGGAGTCGGCGATGTAGCCCGAGCAATTGGCGAACTCGCTGATGTCCCAGCGTTCGAAGTTGGTGCACGCCGGCAGGATGATGTCGGCGAACTTCGTCTCGCCCTCGAACCAGATGGCCTGGTTGACGACGAAGGGCACCTTGCCCTCCCGGTAGGCGGTGACGTAGCGGTTGGTCTCGGTCATGGTGCCGATGAAGGAGCCGCCGTAGCGGTAGTACATGCCCACCATCGGGTAGCCCTGCGCCGGGTACTCGTACCTCTGGAACTGACTCTCGATGTGGGAGCCGCAGAAGCCCTTGCCCCGCCACTCCAGCGGCTCGTGGCGCATGGCCTCGGCAATGCGAAGCCGCGGGACGGTCTGGCCCTCGGTGGAGTGTTGGGGATTCGTCACCGCTCCCCCGCCCGGGAACATGCGGTTGACAAAGCGGAAGCCCGCGGCGGAGTTATTGGTGTCCCCTGAGATGCCGCCTTCGGCGTATCCGGGGAACATGAAACTGCAATCGACCGGGGTGCCGCTCGTAGTTCCCCAGATGTTGCTGCCCGGCTTGCCCAAGCCCTGCATGGCGGCGAGGGCCACCATGGTGCGCGCCCACTCGTTGCCGGTGGCGGCGCGGCACGCGCCGCCCATCCCCCCCGGCCCGCCGGCCGCCAGCATGGTCCTCTTGGCCGCCCACTCGCGCGCCAGCGCCCTGATCTCGCGCGCCGGGATGCCGCACTCGCCTTCGGCCCACGCCGGCGTCTTGGGAAGGCCGTCGGTCTTGCCGAGCACGTAGTCCTTCCACTCGTCGAATCCCGTAGTGCGGCCGGCCACGTAGTCTTTGTCGTACGTTCCTTCAGTCAGCCAGGTGAAGGCGATGGCCAAGCCCAGAGCCACGTCGGTGCCGAGACGGGGCGAGACCCATTTGCCACCCAGCAGTGCGCCGGTGTGGTTGAGATAAGGGTCGATCACCACCGTGCCGACGCCAAGGTCCTGCAGCCACTTGCGCCGGACCGCGCCTTCCTGGGCTCCGTACACCCCGTTGCAGCTCGCCTCGGGGTCGGCCGACCAGTAGATCACCAACTCGGTGTGCTTGAGCGCGTCCTCCAGCAGGCCGTACTGCTCGTTGATGCCCAGGCGAAAGCTGTTGCCCCACATGTGCATGGCGCCCCAGTGCCAGCCCTCCCAGCTGTCGGGGTTGTGTTCGGCATAGGTATGGCCGACCAAGTTGAGGAAACGCGTCAGGGCGCTGTGCCGGTAGCCCACGTTGCCCCACAGGTGATGCGAGCCGGGAGTGGAGAGCATGGCGGCCGGGCCCACCTCCCGGTGAAGCCTGATGATCTCTTCGGCCACGGTGTCGAGGGCCTCGTCCCAGCTGATGGGCACGTAGCCCGACGTGCCGCGGTTCTGGATGTTGCGCCCTCCCGGCCCGATGGAGCCCGGGGCGCCAGCCGGATCGAAGTCCACGCGCCTGAGCGGGGTGAGGATGCGCTTGGGCGAGTAGATTGTGGACCGATGGGCGACGGTCCAGGGCGACGCCGTGGTCTTGCGGGGCGGGGTGAAGCTGCGGCCTCGAGCCTCGATGGTCCACGAGGGAGCGTCGGATTCGTCGAACTCAATCGGGGTGATGCGGAGGATCCTGCCGTCGCGCACGTACACGAATACCGGGCCGCCGGTGGTGCCATTGGTGTATCGGGTCGCTTCTCCCATGGGCTGACTCCTCGAGAAGGCGTTGGTTACTGATAACCAACTTGCGCTCCTGTACTATCCCGCGCCTCGTGGTGGCTGTCAATGGGAGGGTTATCCGCGCGGCGCGGCGGCTTGCATGGGTCTCGGCCCCTACCGCGCGACCCTCAAGGTCATGAAGGATCGCCACCATAATTGAGGCCGAGTGAGCCCCTGCCCGGACGTCGAGTACTAGTCAGACCACGTGAGTAGCGGGTCCGACCCAAGCGGAGCGCATAAGACCGCCTCGGGTTGGGCTCCCTCCGGCATTTCGAACACCACGTAGCCCCTGGTCGAGTGGTCTCGGCTGACCGGGCCGGCTGGGAATTCATGCTTGCCTTCCTGGAGGTTCAGCTGGCAGTGGTAGAGGACGCCATCAGCATCCTTTAGGAAGAACCAGGTGGTAGGGAGTACGTCAAACGTCTTGCCGTTGGGACTCGAGTTCCCTACCTCCACCAGCACTGCCACCAGCTTGTCGGCCTCCTTGTTCTTCATCCGGCTGCCGTCGGGGATCACCTCGGGGGGGTAGACGGTGACGTCGAGTGCAGCGTGAGCGGCGTCATCCATGACTCCCGCGCTTTCGCCCCATCCCAGATGACCCGGTTGCCGCACCGTCGTGGTGAACGCCGTGCTCGTGGTCGTGATTGGCGCCCCGCCGTGCGGGGTGGAGCCGTTGCCAGCCAGCTTCGTCCAGGTGTTTGCGGCGGGGTCGTAGGCCCAAGCGTCTCTGAGGTAGCCATCGAGGCCGACTCCGCCGAAAAGCATCATCCTGCGATCAACGGGATCGTAGACCATGGCGGGCCAAGCACGAGCCATCGGCTGGCCGCCGCTAGGATGGAGTCTGGTCCAGGTGTTGACGGCCGGGTCGTATGCCCACGTATCGTCGAGCGGCCCGTTGCTTCCAAGAGCGCTGCCCCCGAAGAGAATCACCTTATGACCCACGGGATCGTAGACCATCGTGTGCCAGGCACGCGCGGGTGGCTGTTCACCCTGGGGCTGGAGTCTGGTCCACTTGTTGGCGGCCGGGTCGTAAGCCCAGGTGTCGTCGAGCGCCTGGAGAGTCTGAAGACCTATCCCCCCGAAGAGGATCACCTTGCCGGACGAAGAGTCGTAGACCATGGCGTGGTGTATGCGCGCGGGCGGAACGTCCCCCTGGGGGTGAAGTTCTGTCCAGGTGGCGGCAGCAGGGTCGTAGGCCCAGGTGCCGTCGAGTGGTGCGTCTCCAACAGCGTCGGAGCCGCCGAAGCGGATAATCCTGCTGGTATCCGAGTCGTAGACCACTGAATAGTAGGCGTGCGGGTCAGGTACGTCACCCGAGGTGGTGATCTTCGTCCATGCGCCAGTCGCCGGATCGAAGGCATAGCTGCCGGGCCACTCACTGAAGAGAATCACCTTGCCGGTCCTCGGGTCGCACACCATCTGGGGGCTCCAGCAAGCAGGTGCCCAGTCGACCGCGGGGAAGAGCCGAGTCCACGTATCAACGGCGGGATCATAGACCCAGGTGTACCTGTCAAGACCGTTTCCGCCATAGAGGACCACGGTGCCGGTGACCGAATCGTATGCCATCGCCGCCCCGGCACGCGGATCGGGCGGGCTGGTGTCTACGGGATATCCATTCGTCGGCGATGCGGAAGCCCAATAGCCGAATCGGGGTGTCCGTTTCTCGTAGAGCCGGTTCTCTTTGCCAGACGCGTCGTACAGCATCAACCTCCGCCTGTCGGGAGTCATGCAGTAGTACCAGACCTCGGGGTTCTGAGGATCGTATGGCTCCTTATCGATCCACAGACCGAGTTCTTCTCGCAGACGCCACCCGGTGTCGCTATCGAACACCATTCGTCCGTACTCGCCTCTCGGCGTGGGCCTGCCCGCGGGCCAGACTCCCGGCTCTATCCTCAGAGAGTAGTTCACGCGCACGACACCCCCACTCGCACCCCAGGGCTCGAATGGGGCCATGGTCATCGACAATCCGTTGACGGAGTCAAGCTCCAGGACGCCCAGGCCGTCCCCTGCGTCGCCGAGATCCTGCCAGCGTTCCGGGTTCTGCCGCCAGGCGTTCGTGTCCAACTGCATCCACGTCCCTTGAAACACGCGGGGCACACCCCGTGGGACATAAGAAGATGGAGACAGGACTCGCAGCCCCGCCTTTGCCTGTTGGGCCGCTTGACTGCCCACGCTCATCATCGGGTCCATTGGTGCGGGCCACGTGGTAAACGCCCTGGCCGTGTCGTCGAGTGCGTAGAGACCACCCTTGTCCTCTGCCCACATGCCCACGTGCTTCTGAGCACCGGTCGCCGAAAACTCCATGAATTCCACGGCCAGGAAGTCGCCCTCCGCTCCATGGTGGGCCTTCTCGTAATCACCGCTGCGAACCATGACGCCCCGCACGGGTGCGATGACAATGCCTTCTTTGGCGGCGGTGCAGATCCAGTCCAGCAGGTCACCTGAAGCAGGCAGGGCTACGTCCGTCGGGATGGTCGTAGTGGATGTGGTCATTTCGGTATGCATACAGCCAGTTGGGGTAAGCGCGCAGACAGATAGGAGCACAGCCGCGATGATGATCAGACTGCGCACTTGCGTGGCTGGTTTCGAGGCCATCAGAGTCTCCTTCCCCCCAACTGGGCCTGTCTGTCACGGGGCGGCGAGGTAGCGACGTTCCGTTCTGGTTTTCGGCATGAGCGTTCTGTCGGCAGTCTACGCTCCGAACTTGATCCGGCGGAGGTCCTGCTCCAGCTTATCCTTGCCGAGGATGACGTTGTTCGCCGCCGTGTCGTAGAGACCCGGGGCCCAGATGGCTATCTCAAGGCCCCATGCGCTGGGCCCGTCACCATACTACGGCGTATGGGCCGTGCTGCTCGTGGTAAGGCTCTCTGTGGTTCGCATCGAGGGCCCCTGAGGGTAATCGCACGATCTGAAGGCAAAAACCAGCACGGTCGCGAGGGCGGCGAGCAGTATCACGGCTGAAATGATGTCCCCCTTGTGCTCGCTCCACCGCAGCCGCCGAACGTTCCTCGATCGATCGCCCTGTTTCATCCGACACCCCCCCGACCGTGACACCAGACAACGTACCACCCTTGACAAAGCACCGCCCCAGCCCGATAGTGTCCGCAGTGTTTGTTGGTGATCGTTAACTAACCAAACCCGAGCGTAGCCGAGACCGCATGACCGCACCTGCCGATACCCCCAAGGTTTCCCCCGCGTCGTCCTCGTCAGATGGCCATCGCCGTCTCCCCGGCGCCGCGCGCAAGGACCAGATCGTCAAAGCCACTTTGCGTCTGGTGGCCGAGTACGGGCTGGTGGGCGCCAGCATGTCGCGTATCGCCGAGGAAGTCGGCATCTCCAACGCCGCGCTCTACCGGCACTTCGCGAGCCGCGAGGACATCCTAATCGCTGCCCACGACATCCTGATGGAGCGGGTGTTCGTCTGGCTGAAGTCGTCGGAGGCCCCCCTGGTCACCGACCGGCTGCGCGAGATGGGTGAGTCGCACGCCCGCGTCTTCTCGCGGGACATCGAGGGCTTCAACGCGCCC
>PMIZ01000431.1 GCA_003157225.1 Actinomycetota bacterium
ACTGCCGGAGGACGCGCTCGCGGCCGGCCCCCCGTCGGGAAAGGGCAACTCCAGCACGTCGCCCTGCATGAATTCGACATAGAGCTGATTGCGGCCGCTCTTCTCGCGGGCGATCTTCAGCATCTCCTCCGATACGTCCGCGCCGACCACCCGGCCCTCGGGGCCTATGGCACGCCGGAGCGCAAAGGCGAAGTCACCCGTGCCGCAGCAGACATCGAGGGCAGACGACCCCGGGCCTACCTTGGCCAGCATCACCCCCATGTCGCGCCAACGATGGTGGAGCCCGGCCGTCATGAGATCGTTCAACCGGTCATAGGAGCCGGCGATGTCGTCGAACATCTCGCGAATCTTACCCGGCTCGGGGCGCTCGAGTTCCGCCGACCGGCGCTCTTCTGACCGGGGCCNNCGCATCAGCCAGTTCTCGTAGAAGAGAAGCAGCGCGCAGGCGGCCACTCCCAGGTAGTAGATGAAGCTTGTCCGCTGGACGTAGCCGGTGAGAGCGAGCAGCGCGATGGCGAGCAAGTGGAAGGCGCGCGTGCTCCACAGGCCGGCCCTCTCCCCGAAATCGGAGGGGATGGAGTGTAGTCCCTGGACCCGGTCGATCTCGATGTCCATGAAGGCGTAGATCACGTCGAACCCCGCTATCCAGAGCGCCACACCGACACCGAGCAAGAACGGCTGCCAGGTCACGTGGCCTGTGACGGCCACCCAGGCGCCGACCGGCCCCAGGCCGTCGGCGAGGCCGAGCATCAGGTGGCAGAGCCAGGTCCAGCGCTTCAAGTAGGGGTAGACGACCATCGGCACGACCACCACCGGCCAGAGGTACCGGGTGATCACCGGCAGGTTGAAAGTGGACGCGACGAGTACGGCGAGCGAGACAAACGCGAAGAGCCACACCTGATAGAGCTTCAGACGTCCCGCCGGTATCTCGCGTCCGGCGGTGCGGGGGTTCTTTGCGTCGATGCCCGCGTCGATCAGTCGGTTGATCGCCATGCCGAAGCTGCGCGCCGAAACCATGGCGACGGTGATCCAGAACATCCGCCAGAAGCCGGGGACCTCCAGGCGAGCCAGAAAAGCCCCAGCATAGGCGAAAGGAAGAGCGAAGACAGAGTGTTCGAGCTTCACCAGGCTGGCGAAGCGCCGCACGTAGAGCACCGGCCCGCTGATGGCGCTAGCCTTGCACGGACGGGGCGCCGGCCGCGCGTGGGGGGGACGGAGCGCCGCTCAGACCGAGGCTCGGCCACAGCTCGTCAACACGTGCCTTCACCTCGGCCGACATCTCCACGTCCGGCGGCCACTCGCGGCAATGCCCCTCGTCTTGGCCCTTTCTGGTG
Organism: Actinomycetota bacterium; assembly: GCA_003157225.1. Next base: position 1,335 of record PMIZ01000431.1, read on the forward strand.
GCGTCTATGCCGATCTTGGTTCCCCACAACGGTTGCGGCGACGAGTGGTCGAGCACGTCCAGCGGTCCCTCGGTCACCACGACGTCCCGTTTCCAGTCGACGTTGTTGAACACGCGCCAGGCCACCTGGGCGTAGTCGTGCACGTCCACATCGGCGTCCACCACCACGATGCACTTGCAGAACTGCATCTGGCCGGCCCCCCACAGCGCGTGCATCACCTTGCGCGTATGCAAGGGATAGCGTTTCTCCACCGCCACGAGCGCGCAGTTGTGAAAGGCTCCTTCCTTCGGCAGGTCCATGTCCACAAGCTCGGGAAGGGTCAGGCGCAGGAGCGGTAGGAAGATCCGCTCGGTCGCTTTGCCGAGGTAGGCGTCTTCCATGGGGGGCTGTCCCACGATGGTGGTGGAGTAGATAGGGTCCCGACGATGCGTGAGCGCGGTCAGATGAAGCACCGGATATCCGTCGGCCGGCGAGTAGTACCCGGTGTGGTCGCCGAACGGTCCTTCCGTGCGTGTCTCGTCGAGGTCCACATAGCCTTCCAGAACAAACTCCGCGTGAGCCGGCACCTGCAGGTCGACCGTGCGACACTGGACGAGATCCACCGCTTCGCCCCGCAGGAAGCCGGCGAAGAGCAGCTCGTCCACGGCTCCCGGCAGCGGGGCGGTGGCGGAGTAGGTCACCGCCGGGTCGGTCCCGATGGCTACCGCCACTTCCATGCGGCCCGCTTCCGCACGCCCCCTGGACGCCCGATAGTGTTCCGCCGCGTCCTTGTGCACGTGCCAGTGCATGCCCGTGCTCCGCTTGTCGAAGACCTGCAGCCGGTACATGCCCACGTTGCGCCTGCCGGTGAGCGGGTGCTGGGTGATGACGAGCGGCAAAGTGATGAAACGCCCGCCGTCGAGAGGCCAACACTGAAGAACAGGCAACACGCCCAGGTCCACCTCGTCGCCCGTGAGCACCACATCCTGGCACGGCCCGTCCTTGACCACCCGAGGCTGCAGCGCAGCCAGATCCTTCAGCTTGGACAAGGCCTTGATCTTCTGCCACGCGGTATCGGGGAGCCTGGGAGAAGCCAAGGGTTCCACGCGCGAGGCCAGACTCTCGTACGAATCCACGCGAAGAGCCAGGCAGACCCGCTCGTGGCTCCCAAACTGGTTGATCAAGATGGGGACTCGATGACCCTTGGGACGCGTGAAGAGCAAGGCAGGCCCGCCAGCTTTGCTCACTCGATCCGCGATCTCGGTGATCTCGAGAACGGGGTCGACCGGAGTATCGATCACGACCAGCTCGCCGCGCTCTTGCAAGAGCTTTATGAAATCGCGCAAGTCTTTCATGTGAAGATCCGTTCTCCCGGGGAGACGGGGCCACGACCCACACACTGGCAGGCCCGGGCCTCGGTTGTGATGCCGCCTATTCCGACGACAGATAGAAGCTGATGACCATGAGCTCCGTGGACAGATCGAGCTGATGGACGAAGACCCCGGGAAACGACGCGAGGCGCACGGGCGCGAAGTTGAGAATGCCTTTCACTCCCGCTCCTACCGCTATCGCGGCCACCTCCGCCGCGGCTTCGGCCGGCACCGCCACGACCACGATCGGAACCTGGTTGTCACGGATGAAGTCCGCCATCTGCTCGACCGGCCGCACGAGGATCCCGTTGACGGTGTCGCCCGCGGAACCGCCCGCCCGGTCGAAGAGGCCGACACACTTGAAACCTTCATCGGCGAAACCGCGGTATCTGGCCAGCGCGCTCCCCAACTGGCCCGAGCCTACGATCACCATGGTCCACTCGCGGTCGATGCCCAGGCAACGCGAGAGCTCTCCGATGAGGAAGCGGACGTCGTACCCCACGCCGCGTACGCCGAACTCGCCGAAGTAGCTCAGGTCNNGCGCTTGAGAAGCCTCAGATACCGGGCCAAGCGGGGCACCGCCACCTGCGGCACACCGGCCCTTTCGAGAGACCTACTCGCGTTTTCCCGGCGAGGACTGATCGTCCCGCTCCTCTGTCGTTTGCGGCTTTCCCACACGCGGTTCCCACAAGGGGCCGAGCTCAGGCGGGAGTGTAGCACAGCAGTTGTGAAAAACGCATCAAGGTCGCGAGGACCGAGCTGCCTCAAGGGCGGCGACCGGAGTGAGGTACACGCCGGCGTTGAGGAAAAGCCCTCAGACGCTGCTCCCGCTACTGGTCGGAAGACACCTCCAGCGCGCTCTCATACACATTGAGAGTCTCCTCGGCGGCTTTGGCCCAGGAGAATAGGGCCGACTGTTGCAGCCCCTCTCGCCTCAGCGATTCGTAGAG